>JBMOFG010000125.1:0-6142 GCA_049314415.1 Polymorphobacter sp. | reverse complement strand
GTATAGGCGATGGCAAAGGCCTCCTCCCCGCCGCCCGTCATGTTCCGGAAGGCCCGCGTCGACGCCTGGCGATAGCGCGGCGCGAAGACCCGGCAGCAGGCGTTAAAGATGCCGGCCTGACGGGCGACGACACTGCCATCGGTAAAGATGTTGGCGGCAGCATCGGCGATCGGCTGGTTCCAGTCGGTATCGCTGCGGTAACTTGTCGGGTTGACGTAGAAGACATCGACCGCCGGTGTCGCCGCCACGGGCGTGGCACCGGGGGCAACGGCGGCCGCCGCCCCGGGGGCACCGGCGCGCGCGGCCCAGCTTGCAGCCAGCGCATAATCGGGCGGCGGTGGCGCCAGCGCCGCCGGCGTGGCGGCTTGCAGCAGCAGGGTGATGATTGCGCCGAGCATGTGGTGGTGCTTTGCCCCCTCCGTCGCCCCCGCGCTTGCGGGAATGACGAGGGTTTATGCACTCCCGACCCGCCGCCGCCCTGCCCCTCCGAGCGCGTGACCGACAGGTGAATAGTCCGCGCATCCGTCCGCCCGCGCGCTTGTGCCACCGTCGCGCCGATGGTCAAACAACAGCGCAGCAGCAGGGGGCAAGGCATGGCAGAAATCGGGCTGGGACGGCAGATCGCCTATGGCAGCGGCCAGGTGGCGGGCCAGGTGTTCCGCGATGTACCGTCACTGCTGCTGCTGTTCTTCCTGACGACGGTGCTCGGCATCGCGCCGGCGGTGGCGGGGCTGGCGATCTTCGTGCCCAAATTCATGCTTGGCGTCGGCTGCGACATGGCGGTGGGGGTGTTTTCGGATCGCTGGCGGGCACGCTTCCCGCGGCGCTGGTGGCTGCTGATCGGCGCGGTCGGCGCGCCGGTGGCGATGCTGCTGCTGTTTCATGTACCACCGGGGCCCGACAGCCTGCGCCTCGGCTGGGTGGTAGCGGCGTTCAGCCTGTACATGGCGGTGTTCGCCTGTTTCTCGGTGCCCTATCTGGCGCTGTCGGGCGATCTGGCGGCGGACAGCCGCGGCCGCACGCTGTTGATGGCGTGGCGGCTGGTGTTCACAGCGGTCGGCGTGCTTACCGCCGGCGCGCTCGCCCCGGCGCTGGTGCAGCGCTTCGGCGGCGGCCAGCCGGCGTATGAGAGCATGGCACTGGTGCTCGCGATCATCTGCCCCGTGTCGCTGGTCATCGCCTTTTTCGGCAGCGGCGGGGCCGTGACGCCGCCCCTCGCGGCCCCGCTGGCGGCGCAAGGACTTCCGCGCGATCGCCTGTCACCGCGTGCCGCCATCGGCGTGCTGCTGCGGCCGCGCTTTGCCGTGCTGATGGGCGCCAATCTGCTGCAACTTGCCGGCTCGGGGATGGGCTATGCGGCGATGCTGTATTTCCTCACCTACAACATGCAACGCAGCGACGCGCTGCAACTCGTCGGCGGCATCGTGCTGACCATGTGCATCGGCATCGTCATTGCCCAGCCGCTCTGGGTATGGGTAGCGCGGCGTTTCGGCAAGATTCGCGGCTTTGTCGCCGGCAGCCTCCTCTATGCCGCAGGCTATCTCGCCTGGGGCGCCTTTCCGATGGCACCGTTGCCGGTGATCTTCGGATTCGCACTCGTCGCCGCCATCGGCAATTCAGGCTGGACGATGAACGGCTTTGCGCTGCTGTCGGATATCGCCGCCGATGATGCGCCGCACGCCGGGCTTTATGCCGCGGCATGGATCGCGGCTGACAAGATCGGCTTTGCGCTCGGCGGCAGCCTGCTTGTTGGGCTGGTGCTTTCGGGGTTCGGCTTCGATGCGACACGGGCGATGACGGGCCAGCCGCAAAGCGCGCTGGCGCTGACCGGGGTGATGGTGGCGTTTGCCGTGGCGCCGCCGCTGTTCAACCTGTGCGGCGCGGCGGTGCTGTGGCGGTGGGGGCGGGAGGAATAAAGACCGACTCCCTCCCCCTTGTGGGGAGGGAGATTCAGGTCAGAACCGATAGCCCGCCGTCACGCCCATGCGGCGGCCTTCACCCAGATAGATTTCCGGGATGACGAAAGCGAAGGGGATGCCGGCGCGCGGCTGGTTGATCGAGTTCTGGGTATAGGTCACGTCGAAGACGTTGTTGGCCCAGATCGCGACGTTGAACTTGCCATTGTCGACCCCGACCCGGAAGTTGGTCAGCGTGCGCTGGCCAAAGCTGATGGTGTTGATCAGGTTCGAAAAGGCCTCGCCGGTATAGTTGACGTCGACCCGGCCCGTTGCCTTCCAGTCGCCGCTGAGCGGCACATTGGCGGTGGCGTGGAGGTTCCACTGCGTCTGCACCGACCGCTGCGGGCGCAGGCCTTCAAGCGAGGGCACGGCGCGGATCGCGCCGCTGGCAGTCGTGATGACGGTGACCGGCGGGCAACCCTGTGCCGCCGTCGCCGTCGTGCCGGTGCCCACGACGCACTGGCCGACGGTGCCGCCGTCATAGACACCGGCCTGGAACTTGGGATCGGAGAAGGTCAGGCTGCCGCCAACGCCGAACGTGTCGGTTAACTGCAGGTCCGACTGCACTTCGAAACCGGTCGCCTTGATGTTGCCGATGTTGCGCACGATGCGCACCGGGTTGACCGCGGTCGGGTTGTCGGTGAAGCCCGAGACCTGCGCGTCCTTCCAGTCGGTGTGGAAGACGGTGGCGTTGAGCGTCAGGCGATTGTCGAACCAGCGGCTCTTGAAGCCGACTTCATAGGTCCAGTTGGTTTCTTCCTCATAGGCCACTTCGTTGACCAGGATGCCGGTGGCGCTGACGGCGTTGGCGGTGTTGAAGCCGCCCGAGCGCACGCCCTTGGCCGCCGAGCCATACAGGAACAGGCTTTCGGTTGCCTGCCAATCGACGGTGAAGCGCGGCGTGAAGCTCTTGAAGGTGCGTTCGAACACGGCGCCGGTGACCGGGAAGGTGCCGGGCGAAGGCACCGTCGTACCGACAATGACCTGGTTGATGCCGGGCTGGCTGGTCGGGTTGCTGACCGAAAACACCTGGGCGCGCTTGTCGTCTTCATTGTAGCGGCCTTCGGCGTTGACGCGGACCGAACCGAAATCATAGCCCAGGGCACCGAATACCGATTTGGTCTTGGTGCTGGCGCGCGACCAGCTGCTCGACACCTGATTGAAGTTCGAATCATCGACGATGAACGGGTTGGCGGTGAATTCATAGGCACCGGTGCCGGTCGCCGGCGGCGTGCCGATCTGGGTGATCGCCACGAAGCGTTCGTTGGCGGCGAGCCCGGCGCGATCGGTGGCAAGGCCGCCCGCCGCCAGCGGGATCCGCGAATTGAAGTAGTTCATGCCGAGCAGCCAGCTGAGCTTGGAATCATCGGCCGACTGGATGCGGAATTCCTGGTTGAAGGTTTCGACGCGCTCGGCGCTGATGCTGACCAGATTGGCACGCACCAGACGGCTGTAGGCCGGCACGCCAAGGCAGCCGGCGCCCGTGGTGCAGACACCGAACTGCACGCCGGCGCTGGTGCCGTCATAATCATTATGGGCGCGGTTGGTGGCGCCGGTCCAGCCGGTGACGCTGACCAGTCGCGCAAAGCCCAGGTCCCATTCGAGATCGGCCGAGATCTGGTGGGTCTTGGCGACTGTATCGGGCAGGCCTGGCGAAATGTCGCTGACCTTGCTGGCGGTCAAGGCGCCGCAATACAGCTGGCGGATACCCAGCGTCACCGCGGCGACGCTGGCGTTGCCGCAATTGAACTGGCTGATCGGCATGACCGTGACCGGCGTCATCTCGGTCTTGCTATGGGTATAGAAACCCTGGACCCGCGCGGTGAAATTCTCGGTCGCGGCGAGTTCGATCGCGGCGCTGACAGCGTATTTTTCGGTGCCGCCCAGATTGTCATCGGGGTTGGCACGGTTTTCGCCATAGCCGTCATACGACAGATAACCGGCGGCGAGGCGCGCCGAAATCTTGTCGGTGAGCGGCCCGGCGATGGTGGCGCGAACGCGGAAATCCTCGTTTTCGCCGACCGTCGCGCTGATATTGCCTTCCAGCTTGTTCGACGGGCGCTTGGTGGTGATGCCGAGCGCCCCGGCAAAGGTCGATCGGCCATAGAGCGCCGATTGCGGCCCCTTGGCGATTTCGATCTGGCCGATATCGAGCACCGAGATGAAATCGAGCGTGTTGCGGCTGGTCTGGTAGATGCCGTCGATAAAGACGCCGACATTGGCTTCGACGTTGAGATCGTTGGCGGTATTGGCCGGCGCCAGGCCGCGCAGATAGATGCTCTGCACCGTGCCGCCGGCGATCGAGGTGATGGCGACGCCCGGCGTGCCGTTGCCGAGATCGTTGAAATTGGCGATGTTGCGTTCGGCCAGGTCCTTGTCGGTGTAGGCGACGATCGACACCGGCACGGTCTGGATGTCCTCGGCACGCTTGCGGGCGGTGACGATGATTTCTTCGGCGACATTGCTTTCGGCGGCGGCGGCGGTCGCCGTCTGGGCGGCGGCGCTGCCCGGCGTCAGCGCGAGCGTCGCGGCAAGGCCGAGCGCGGTACCGGCGAGCAAATGCGTGCGAATCATGTCTTATCCCCCAACAGCCACACCAAAGCGGCAACTCAACAATCGGTTGTGGAAGCGGGTGGTTGCCGTGACGGCAGGACCGAGCCCGGTTCCATCTGGTGACCTATTGAATCGTAAACCCGCCGAATGCGGCTTGCCGAATTATTTTTGTCCATCTGGCGACAAAGTGTCGCGGTGTGACATTTTCGCCTCAGACCCGGTCGAGCAGTTCATAGGCCGCGATCTCGCCGGTCTCCATCGCCGATTCCATGCCGGCCTCGAGCTTGCGCAAATGCTCGCCGGCGAAATGGATGCGCCCGGCGGGCTTGCCCATTTCGGCGCCGAAACTGCGGATCTGGCCGGCGCCGAAGACGTGCTTGTTGCCGCCGACGAACGGATTGGCTTCCCAGCTATAGCCGAGAACGAATTCCAGCGCGCCGGCCATCGCCGGGCGGCGCGCGACCAGTTCGGCCATCACGAAATCCTTTTGCACCATCAGCGGCATGCCATCGAGGCGCGTGGCGCCATCGCCGTTCATCCACACAGTCATCGTGCCGTGCGGCCCGGCGCCGGCGGCGTTGACAAAGGCGCGTTCGAAGCGAGCATCGCCATAGATCGAGCCGTTGAGGCCATCGCTTTCCCAATAGGGCTTGAGAATGCGGAAATGGAATTGCGTCGTCGCCGAATACAGCGCGCCCTGGATGGCATCATCCTGTTTCGGCGGCAGGCCGGGGTTGAAGCGAATGCGGCGCACCGCGCTGAATGGTGCCGCCATGACCATGAAACGGCTGCGCAGCCGCTCGCCATTGGCGAGGCGGGTTTCGACCTCGTTCGCCGTCTGGTCGACGGCCACCACCGGCGCGTTGAGCCGCAGTTCGCCCTTCAGCGCCGCCGCCATGGCGCGCGGCAACATGTCGGAGCCGCCCTCGATATAAGCGCGGTTCAGGCTGGCATTGGCGCCATATTGCGGCTTTGTCGGGTCGGTAAAGCCTTCGGCCTTGACGCGGACAAGGTCACGAAAAATGCTCAGCGCCGACACCGCCGCCATGTTGGGGGCGTTGACATCGATATCGCACAGCCGGATCGCGGCTTCGGATACGCCCAGCCCGCGCAGATATTCGGCCGCCGAAACGTCATAAGGCAGATTGGCCGCCGCCAACCAGTCCCCAGGGTCGGTGAACGGCACCCGGTCGAAGAACAGCCGGTTCTGGATGAGATAGGGAGCGATGCCGCGTTCATCGCCATGGGTGGCGTTGTGGGGGCTGGCCGCCCAGCCATCGGGATTGAACAGATCGCCGCCGAAACTGAGCGCGAACGGCAGCGTCTTGCTGCCGCGGCTGTGCAGCCCGACGCCGAGCCGCTGCGCCGCGTCGCGGATGCGGCCATAGCCGGGACCGACCTCGCTGCCGCCCAATTCGCCCTGATAATCATTGGCGCGCCCGGTGCGCAGCCGCCCGCCGACCCGATCCGACGCTTCCACCACCCGGACCTTGAGCCCCTGCGATTCAAGCAGCATCGCAGCGTTGAGCCCGGCCAGCCCGGCGCCGACAACAATGACATCCCAAAGCTTGGGTTCGCCGCCACCCCGGGTGGCAGCGCGCGCCCCCCCAGACAGCAGCGCCGCGGCGGCG
>JBMOFG010000124.1:0-6160 GCA_049314415.1 Polymorphobacter sp. | reverse complement strand
GCAACAGCCGAACCGGTCTGGTCGCTGCCGGCTTCGGCAACAGCCGAACCGGTCTGGTCGCTGCCGGCTTCGGCAACAGCCGAACCGGTCTCGTCGTCGCCGGTTTCGGCAACAGCCGAACCGGTTTGCTGTTCTTCGGTTCCGGCCGGGGCCGAACCGGAGGGGTCGTCATTTTCGTCCGCTGCGTTCACTTTCGTGCCGTTGAAGGCCGCCCAGCGCTCCAACGCTTCGATGACCCGAGCGGCGCTGGCGGCATCCGATATCGCCGCATGTACAACATTTTCGCGACCAAGGGCCATCGACAATTGGTCCCGGCCAACCGGCAGCACGAGCGATACCGTGTCGGGTGAAGCGCCGCGACGCTTGGCCTCCAGCTTGCCCATGCCGTCGGCGCGCGCATCACCGGCATGCAGCAGCAGGCGTACCTTGCCTTTCAACAAGGCTTCCCCGATCCGCTCGCTGCCCCAGATAAGGTTGCCCGACTTGTTTTCCAGTCCCAACCGGTCGAGCGCGCGGCGTTCCAGCCCGGCGGCGATCTGATCAGGCAGTTTGTCGGGCAGTTTCAGGTCATTGGCCTTGAATGCCCGCGCCAGTGCGCCGCGCAATTTGCCCTTGGCGATCGCCGCCTCGAGCAGCCGGCGATCAGCGACGATCCACGCACCGCGCCCCGGCAATTTCGTCGAAAGATCGATCGCCACTTGCGAATCGGGACCGACAGCAAGGCGGATGAGCGTTGCGCGCGGGCCATGCGCCCCCGTGAGGATGCAGCGCCGTTCGGGCATCGCCGCGGCATCGCTGGCCGGCACGGCTTCCCTGCCGGCGCCCATTGCGGACCCCGCCAGTGCTGTGTCCTTGGCAGACGTCAGATGCCCATCGTGTTCCATCCGCGGGTGCGTCCTCCCCGGCGGTGGGTTCGTCAAACCAATGCGCACGTGCGGCCATGATGATGCGGTTGCCATCGTCTTCCGAGAGGCCGAAATCCTTCAGCACACCGATCGATTTCGATACGAGTTCGTCGGTCGCCAGATCGCCCAGGTCGTCGAGGGTCTTGATGTCTTTCTTGCCGAGCACAACGAGCATGGCTTCGGTCAGGCCTTCGATCCCCGCCAGCGCATCGTCGACGCCAAGCGCGGTGCGTTCCTCGCGTGCCGCGGCTTCGCGGCGTTCGAGTGCCTCAATGGCGCGCTTTTGCAACTCGCCACCAAGATCTTCGTCAAAGCCTTCGATGCCGGCGATTTCGGAGAGGTCGACATAAGCGACTTCCTCGAGCTCGGAGAAACCTTCGGCAACCAGCAACTGGGCCAGCGTCTCATCGACATCGAGTTCGCTTTCGAACATAGCCGATTTCTCGGTGAACTCTTTCTGACGGCGCTCGCTTTCGTCGGCCTCGGTCATGATGTCGATCTGGCGGCCGGTCAGCTGCGATGCGAGACGGACATTCTGGCCGCGGCGGCCAATGGCGAGCGAAAGCTGGTCATCGGGAACGACAACATCGATGCGGTTGTCTTCTTCGTCCATCACCACCTTCGACACTTCGGCCGGCTGCAGTGCGTTGACGACAAAGGTCGCGACATCGGGCGACCAGGGGATGATGTCGATCTTTTCGCCCTGCAATTCCTGGACGACGGCCTGGACGCGGCTGCCCTTCATGCCGACGCAGGCGCCAACCGGGTCGATGCTCGAATCGCGGCTGATGACGCCGATCTTGGCGCGGCTGCCCGGATCGCGGGCAACGGCTTTGATCTCGATGATTCCGTCATAGATTTCAGGTACTTCCTGGGCGAACAGCTTCTTCATGAAGTCGCCAGCCGAGCGCGACAGGAAAATCTGCGGGCCGCGCGCTTCGCGTCGCACACTGGCGATCAGGGCGCGAACGCGGTCACCGGGCTTGAGCACTTCGCGCGGAATCTGCTGGTCGCGGCGGATGACACCTTCCGCCTTGCCCAGGTCGACGACGACGTGGCCGAATTCGGCACGCTTGACGAGGCCAGTGATGATTTCGCCGGCGCGGTCCTTGAATTCCTCATACTGGCGATCACGCTCGGCATCGCGGACCTTTTGCACGATGACCTGTTTGGCGGCTTGCGCCGCGATCCGGCCGAATTCAACGGGTGGCAGCGGATCGACGATGAAGTCACCCAGTGCCGCGTTCTTGTCCTTCTTCTGCGCGCCCTTCAAATCGATCTGCTTGAAGAAATCCTCGGGCTCCTCGACGACTTCGAGGACGCGCCAGAGGCGCGTTTCGCCGCCCTTGGGGTCGATCTTGGCGCGGATATCGTTTTCGGCGCCATAGCGGGCGCGCGCGGCGCGCTGGATGGCGTCTTCCATCGCCTCGATGACGATCGTCCGGTCGATCGACTTTTCGCGTGCCACAGCATCGGCGATGGCGATCAATTCGGCGCGGTTGGCAGTGATGGCAGTGGCCATGATGTCAATCCTCAGTCGTGTCGTTGTCGTTGTCGGCGGCGTTTTCGTCGTCGGCCGTATCGGGTAGTTCGATCAGGTCATCCGCACCGCTGGCATCGAGCGGGCGAGTGGCATTGATCAGTTTCGGCGTCAGCACCAGCTTGGCAGCACTGATTGCGGCGAACGGCAGGGCGATGGCACCGATGCTCTTCACATCGAGAGTCACCATATCAGAATCGATGCCGATAATCACCCCATGCGCGCGGGCGCGGCCATCGGCTGGCGGATCGAGCTTGAGCCGGACTTCATGCCCGGCCCATTTTGTCCAGTCTTCGCGGCGGGTCAGCGGCCGGTCGATGCCGGGCGACGATACTTCCAATGCATATTCGGAAGCAATCGGGTCAGCCGTTTCGAGCGGAAGATCGAGCGCGCGACTGATTTCGGCGCACTGGCCCAGAGTCAATTGTCCGGTGGTGCGATCTTCGGCCATCACCTGCAGCGTCATGTCGCCTGGCTTGCCGGTCAACTGGACGCGCACCAATTCATACCCCAGGTCGGTGACCACGGGGGCAATGATGGCGTCGAGTGTCGCAGTAAGGTCGGCAGTGGTCAAAACGGTCCCGTATTCAGAAAGGGCAGCATAAGCAACGATAGCGGCGGGCGGGGCGACCCCGGCCGACCTCCATGCGGTTACCCATGTAGAGATGCAGTTCCTATAGGCGCAGCCGCCGGGTCGGGCAAGCGCCGATGCATGGTGGTTGTGGATTGTGAGGCGGAATCCTAACATTGTCGCGGGGGCGATCAGGAAAAGACTGGCCATCATGGACATGATCAAGAGCATATGCCGCCTCGGCGTGCTGCTGTTATCCGGGATTGCTGCGCCATTGCTGGCGCAGGCGCTGCCCGACAAATCCGGTGACAAACCCGGCGACCTCGACAAGTTGGGCAACGCTGCGCAAAATATTGTCACCAAGCCGCTCAAGGACCTCAACCTGTTGAAGGATGATATTCCGCCCGAAATATTGGCGATCATGAAGGAGCCCTATTCGTTGCAAGGCCTCAAAGGTTGCAGCCAGTACAAGGCGGCGATCGGCGGCTTGACCGATGTGCTCGGCCCCGATGTCGATTCGGCAGCGGCTAAGAAAAAAGGACAGAATGCCGGCGAATTTGCGCTCGGTGCCGCCGAATCGGTGGCCGGCGGCCTGATCCCCGGTGCCGGCCTCATTCGCAAGCTTTCGGGAGCCGAGGCAGCGCAGAAAAAGGTTCAGGCTGCTGTGCTCGCCGGGCAGTTGCGCCGCGCCTATCTGAAAGGCTCAGCGCGCGCCAAGGGTTGCAAGGTCTGAACAGGCCTGTTGTCGGGTCCTGATCAGCGGCGGGCGCCCCATCGAAAATATCATGGCTTACGGTCGACCAGCGGGTGGCGCGTATTGACCAGCGTGACCAGCGTTTGCGACGCAACATGCGTATAGATCTGTGTCGTCGCGATATCAGCGTGGCCGAGCAGGGTTTGCACAGTACGCAGATCCGCGCCGCCTTCCAGCAGATGGGTGGCAAAGGCGTGGCGCGGCACATGCGGGCTGACCCGATCCGGCGGGATGCCGGCAGCCGCGGCCAGGCTCTTGACCAACTGGTACAGCCGCAGCCGGGTGAGATGCGTATCGCGCCGTGAAGGAAACAGATAGCGCGCCGCTGCCGGCACCTGTTCAGCATGTGCCGCCACCGCCGCATCGGCGCGGGTCCCGATTGGCACCAGCCGTTCCTTGCCGCCCTTGCCGGCGAGCACGATAAAGCCGCGCCCCGGCCGTACCGCGTGGCGCGGCAGCGACACCAGTTCGGTGGCACGCAGCCCTGATCCATACAGAAGCTCGATCAGCGCCGTCAGCCGCAGCACGCGCGGATTGCCCGGGTCAGCCACTTGCTGTTGGGCCAGCGCTGCAAACAGCCGGTCGACGTCGCGCGGATCGAGCGTTTTGGGCAGCGGTCGTGCCGCCACGGGCTGCGCCAGATCACGTCCCGCATTGTCCGTTTTCAGGCCTTCGCTGGCAAGAAAACCGAGGAACTGGCGTACCGCGGATGATTTGCGCGCCGCAGAGGCCCGTGCCAGCGTGGCCCAGCGCGCCGACAATTGCGCCAGGGCATCGGCATCGGCCCGACCCAAACCGCCGTCGAGCCAGATACTCGCCTGCGCCAAGTCGCGGCCATAGGCGAGCAGGGTATTCTTCGCGGCACCGCGTTCAGCGGCGAGCATGTCGAGAAACAGCGCAATCAGCCGCTGATCCCCAGCCACGC
Source organism: Polymorphobacter sp. (assembly GCA_049314415.1). Classification (GTDB taxonomy): domain Bacteria; phylum Pseudomonadota; class Alphaproteobacteria; order Sphingomonadales; family Sphingomonadaceae; genus Sandarakinorhabdus. The sequence goes on along the minus strand of JBMOFG010000124.1, from coordinate 1,465 downwards.
CGGTCATCCCCGCGTCATCACTTCGGCGGCGATGAGCCGGGCTTCGGCGGCATGACCGGAGCGGACCAGCGCCGCGACGATGTGATAGAGATGCAGCGGCGGCAGGTCTGTAAGCGCGCCTTGTACGCCGCTGGCAGCCAGGATGGCGACTTCGCCGCTGCGTCCGGCGGCCCCGGCCGCCGCGATGGCGCGGGTCCAGCTGTTGGTGGCGCGCGGCAGCAATTCGTCGCGCAAGCCTGTCCAGCCGCCGCCCTTTGCCTGGTCCAATCCGGCAAGCGCCGCCAGCAGCAGCGCTGCCCGGCGATCGTCGGCACCGCTTTTTGTCCGCCAATTCTTGAATTCGTCGCTGTCGATCGGGACGCCGCCACTGCCAGTGGCAAGCAAAGCCCAGGCGGTGGCGCGCACCTTGCCGCCCGCCCCGTCGGCCACCGGCCACCAGCGCCGCGCCGCATCGGCCTGTCCGATGGCAAGCAAAGCCGCGATAATATCCGCGCTGGCATCGGCGGCGGCTGTCCCGACCGGTAGCCGCGCTGCGGCATTGCCCGATTCGATGAGCGCGCCGTAGCGGCCATCGGCGTCCTCGCTGCTTCCCCAGATCGCCTTTATCGCAGCCATCCGGTCATTCAGGCTGGCACCCGCAAAGGCGGTACGCAACCGTCCGGCCGGCGAATCGGTCTCATCGCCAGCAGACAAGGTGGTAATGCCGCTGACCAGTTCATCCGCCGAGACGCTTCCCAGCACGGCCGCCGGGCGCAGGCTGGCCAGCCTGATTTCGGCAGGCACCCCAGGCGACCGCACGAGCCAGCCGAAACGCGCCGCACCCAGCGCCGGCAGCAAGTCGGCGGGTACCGGCACTCCGGCGGCGGTGGCAATGCCATAGCGGAACATGTTCAAGCCCGGCGCTTCGCTCCATTCCACATTGGACGCGCGGCCGGCACCGCCCGCCAGTGTCGCGATACGTTCGCCCAGCCGCACGTCGAACGGATCGACATCCTTAGTATTGGCACGCAGATCATCGAATATGCCAGCAGCCGTTATATCATCGCCTTGCAACGCCGCGCACATGCCGACCGCCAATTGCCACATCGCATCGGCATAGAGCGAGCGACCCGTCACCGCGATCGGGCACAGGCCGCCAAGGTCTCCTGCCGCGAGCGCTACTTGCGCCGCAACCTTGTATAGTCCGGGGCTGTAGCGATCGACGGCGATGCCATCGACCATCGACTTGGCGCCGTCGATCTCGCCATTGCGCAGCAGAAGCGAAGCGCGCGCCGCCACCCAATCCCCCGGCACGATATCGGCGGGGGTCGTGCTGCGGCTCAGCAGTGCGCGGCGCAGGGTTATTGCCACCCAGCGCGACCCGACCGGTGCCAGCATCCGCCGGCCCAGCCCGGCAAGGAACAGGCCTTTCGACCCGCCAAAGGCGGCCGGGCCGAATCCGCCGTTTTCCAGCGTCAGCGTGCCA
>JBMOFG010000123.1:0-6190 GCA_049314415.1 Polymorphobacter sp. | reverse complement strand
AAATGAGAGCGGGATGGCGCGGCGCGGGCCGATGGTGGGCTGGCGCTGCGGCTTGATGACCGGCCGTTCCGGCTGCTGGTGCAATCCGGCGCTACCGACGGGTTTGGCGCCATTGGGCTGGAATGCGCCGATGCCGCGGCCTGGCGCGCCGCGCTGGCGCGGGTGATGGCAGCGGGTGTGGCGGTGACGCATGGCGATGTAGTGCTGGCCAAGAGCCGCTGTGTCGCCGAATTGGCGTGCTTCGCCGATCCAGCGGGCAATGCCATCGAACTCTATTACGGCCGCATGACCGATTATGCGCCATTCGTGTCGCCCGCCGGGGTCAGCGGTTTTCTGACTGGCAATCTGGGTATGGGCCATGCCGTACTGCCGGCGCTGGCGCTGGGCGATGCGGTCGATTTCTACAAGGGTGTGCTGGGTTTCGGCGATACCGACCGGATCAGCGTGCCGGTAACCCCTGACCCCGATGGCCCGGCGATCACCGTGCGCTTCCTGCATTGTGACAATCCGCGCCATCACACGGTCGCGCTGGCCGATATGCCGGCGCCATCGGGTGCGGTGCATATCATGGTCGAGGCGCTGACCATGGCCGACGTCGGGCGTGCTTATTACCGCGCCAAGGCGGCCGGGCATCACATTTCGGCGACCTTGGGCGAACATGCCAATGACCGGGTGTTCTCCTTCTATGTCCGCTCACCGGGCGGTTTCGATGTCGAATTCGGCTTTGGCGGCTGGCAGCCCGATTGGGCCACCTATGTGCCGACGATCAGCACGATCGACAGCCTGTGGGGCCATGAGTGGAATTTCAGCTAAGCGCCCGGCTCCTTGCCCCCTGCGACACTGGGTAACAGCAATAAGATAGTTTTTGATTGACGATTTGCGTATTTTGGGCAAAGAATTTCTACGAATAACGCGGCTCAATATAGCTTGAGTCGGCGCTTGCAAGTGGAGGAGCCCTGCCATGGCTACAGTTCGCGCGATCCGCACCCAGGCCGGGCCGACCCCGACCCCCGAAGAGCTCGTCGATCGCGCCCGGGCGATGATCCCGGTGCTCAAGGCGCGGGCCAAGCAGTGCATCGCCGATGTGAAGGTCCCCGACGCAAGCATCGCCGACATGCAGGAAGCCGGTTTCTGGAAAATCCTGCAGCCGCGGCGCTGGGGCGGCTATGAAATGAACCCCAATGTGTTCTTTGATGTCCTCAAGCTGGTCTCGGAAGGCTGTATGTCGACGGGCTGGGTGCTGGGCGTCGTCGGTTGCCACCCCTATGAAATCGCCCTGATGCACGACCAGGCGCAGCGCGATGTCTGGGGCGCGGATGATTCGGTGCTGGTGTCTTCCTCTTATCAACCGGTCGGCAAGGTCGAACACGCTGATGGCGGTTTCTACCTGACCGGGCGCTGGGGATTTTCTTCGGGATCCGAACATTGCCAATGGGTGCTGCTCGGTTCGCTGATCCCTTCCAAAGAAGCCGGTGGCCCGCCCGAAATGCGCACCTTTCTGGTGCCGCGCGCCGATTATGCCATTGAAAAGACCTGGGACACCTTCGGCCTGCGTGGCACCGGCAGCCATGACATCGTCGTCGATCGCGCCTTTGTGCCCGATTATCGCACCCACAAGGCGGCAGACGGTTTTCTGTGCACCAACCCTGGCCAGGAAGAAAATGACGGGCCGCTGTTCTCGCTGCCCTGGGCGCAAATCTTCCTGCGCTCGGTATCGACCGCTGCGCTTGGCGGCACCCGTGCCGCCGTCAAGGCTGCTGTCGCTATCGCCGAGGACCGGGTGTCGACCAATACCGGCAAGGTATCGAAGACCGATCCGATTCTGATGGCCAGCATTGCCAAGGCCTATGCGCAGATGGAAGAGATGGAACTCGTCCTGCGCCACAGCTTCGACGACATGATGGAGGGCGCCGCCGCCGGCCGCCCGCTGACGCTCGAACGCCGCGCGATGAACCGCTATCATTCGTCGACAGTGGTGCGCCGCTGTGCCGATCTGGTGGGTGAAATGCTGCCGTTGCTTGGTGGCCGGGCGATCTACATGTCCAGCCCGATCGTCCAGCCCTGGCTCGATATCAGCGCGGCGCGGGCGCATGTCGCCAATGATCCGAACAACATGGCCGGCGATGTCGTCGGCAGCTTGATGGGACAGCCGCCGACGTTCATGTTCATGTGACGACACGCGCCAGAAGACCCGCAACGGGCGCGGCGCCAGTATCTTTGGGGATTTCATGACGGCATTGCAGACGGCGCGTTACACCGTATCGGGCGGGCATGAGATCTGCATCCAGGAGGCGGGCGATCCCGCCGGCCCGGCCGTGGTGTTCATCCATGGCAGCGGCCCGGGGGCATCGGGGGCATCGAATTTTCGCCAGAATATCGATGCCTTTGTCGCCGCCGGCTATCGCGTCGTCCTGCCCGATCTGATCGGCTATGGCGCTTCGTCGAAGCCGGTCGGTATCGATTACACGCTCGATCTGTTCACTGACACGTTGCACGAGGCATTGACGCAGCACGGTGTGAGGCGCGCGACGCTGGTCGGCAATTCGCTGGGCGGCGGGGTGGCGATCCAAATGACGCTCAACGCGCCGGATTTTACCGAAAAACTGGTGCTGATGGCGCCGGGCGCGGTTGCCGAGCAGATGAGCTATTTTTCCATGCCGGGCATCGCCAAGATGGTGTCGGGCTTTGGCGGGCCGGATTTCAATCTCGATGAGCAGCGCCGGCTGATCGGCAACCTTCTCCATCCCGATTATGCCGACAAGATCCCCGAAAGCCTGGTCGCCGAACGCTTTGCCGTGGCACGCACCCAGCCCAAGGATGTACTGGCGCGGATGAAGACGCCCAATCTCGGGCTGCGGCTGCACGAGCTGAAAAAGCCGATATTCGTGATGTGGGGTCTGAATGACGAATTTTGCCCCGAAAGCCACGCCCGGTTGTTTCTTGACGCTTGCGACGATGTGCGGGTCATCACCTTCGCGCGCACCGGCCATTGGGTGCAGGTGGAGCGCGCTGCCGAATTTAATGCCTATGCGCTGGCGTTCCTCGCGGCATGAGCAAGGCCGCGCATTACGGTGAAGAGCTTTACCACGCGCTGCGGGAACGCCGCACCGTTGCGCCGCTGATCGCGCGGGATCCGGACCTGACTATTGCCGATGCTTATGCCATTTCGCTGGACGCGCTGTCGCGGCGCCAGGCCGATGGCGAGCGCGTTGTCGGCAAGAAGATCGGGGTGACGTCGAAGGCGGTGCAGGACATGCTTGGCGTCCATCAGCCCGATTTCGGTTTTCTGACCGACCGGATGAGGGTGACGGGCGACATAAACATCGATGCGCTCGGCCTCATTCAGCCGCGCGCCGAGGCGGAAATCGCCTTCATCCTGAAATCGCAACTGGTTGGCCCCGGCGTCACCGCCGCCGATGTCATTGCGGCGACACAGAGCATCGCGCCGTGCTTCGAAATCGTCGACAGCCGGATTGCCGACTGGAAGATCGGCATTGTCGATACGGTGGCCGACAATGCCAGTTGCGGGGTGTTCGTTATCGGCGATGCCCGCGCCGACGCCGGCGCGCACGACCTGCCGGCGTTGCATGTCACCGTCACCAAGAATGGCCAGCCTTTGTCCGAAGGCTATGGCGCTGCGGTCCAAGGCTCGCCGGCCGAAGCGGTCGCCTGGCTCGCCAATACCTTGGGTCAATATGGCGTTACCCTCGATGCCGGCGATATCATATTGTCGGGCTCGCTGGTGCCACTGGCGCCGGCGGTGGCGGGCGATGTCTTTGAAATGGTGCTGCACGGTATCGGCGGCTGCACCGCGCGTTTCGTCTGAAGGAAGCATTTGTGGTCAGACCTGTCGGCGCTGTCATCATCGGTTCGGGCAATATCGGCACCGATCTGATGATCAAGATGCTGAAATATCCGCAGAATATGGAGCTGCTCGCGGTGGTCGGCATCGATCCGGCGTCTGAAGGTCTGGCAATGGCGCGCGAACGCGGGCTGGCGACGACAGCAGAGGGTATCGAAGGGCTGAAAGCGCTCGATTGCTATGGGCGCATCGGCATCGCCTTTGATGCGACCTCGGCCTATGCCCACAAGGCGCATGACGCCGCGCTGCGTGCCGATGGCATCCAGATCGTCGACTTAACGCCTGCCGCGATCGGGCCGTTCACCATTCCGCCGGTCAACATGGCAGCCAATCTCGACCAGCCCAACGTCAACATGGTGACTTGCGGTGGCCAGGCGACGATCCCGATGGTGGCTGCCGTGTCGCGCGTCGCCAAGGTGCATTATGCCGAAATCGTCGCATCGGTGTCATCGCGTTCGGCGGGGCCGGGCACCCGCGCCAATATCGACGAATTCACCCGCACTACGGCCCGGGCTATCGAAGCCGTCGGTGGCGCGACGTATGGCAAGGCGATCATCATCCTCAACCCTGCCGAGCCGCCGATGATCATGCGCGATACGGTATTCACCTTGTCGGACCATGCCGAGGAGGCCGATATACGCGCCTCGGTCGCCGCAATGGTCGCCGAGGTGCAGAAATATGTGCCGGGTTATCGCCTCAAGCAGGAGGTGCAGTTCGAACGTTATGGCGACAACAACCGGCTGAAGATCCCCGGCATGGGCGAGTTTTCGGGGCTGAAGACCGCGATCTACTTGGAGGTCGAGGGCGCCGGCGATTATCTGCCGCCCTATTCGGGCAATCTCGACATCATGACCGCAGCGGCCAAGGCGACCGGCGAATTGCTCGCGGCGCGGCGGATGGCGGCCTGAGCCATGGCGGAGATCTCGCTCTACAAGCCCTATCCCGCCGCCGAAGTGCCGGCGTGGGACATGGAGACCGATGTCGCGATCATCGGTTTCGGTGCAACAGGGGCGTGTGCCGCCATTGAAGCTGCGGGCGCGGGCGCCAGAGTCATGCTCTTCGAACGCAATTCGGGCAGTGGCGGCGCGTCGGGGCTGTCGGGGGGGGAAATCTATATCGGCGGCAATGGCGGCACCGATGTGCAGCGTGCCGCCGGGTTCACCGACACCACCGAGGATTTCGCCGCCTATCTGAAAGCCGCCGGCGGTCCGTGCGCGGATGACGCGAAATGTGATGCCTATGCCGCCGGCGCGCTCGATCACTTCGCCTGGCTGAAGGCGCAGGGTGTGCCGTACAAGGGCAATTATCTGCCGGGCAAGATCATCGAGCCAACCGGCGACGACACGCTGATCTGGTCGGGCAGCGAAGCGGCGTCGCCCTTCCGTCACCTCGCCAAGCCGGCACCGCGTGGCCATGTCATCCAGCACATGGGCTGGGGCGGCGGCCGGCCACTGGTGGATATCCTCGAAAAAAGCGCGCGCGAAGCGGGTGTCGAAGTGGTCGTCGATGCCCGCGCGCTGGCGCTGGTTCAGGATGGTGACCGCATTGTCGGGGTCGTCATGCGCATCGACAACCAACCGCGCTTCGTCAAGGCCAGCTCGGTCGTCCTCGCCACCGGCGGCTTCGTGATGAACGAGGCGATGCGCCGCAAATATGCGCCGCAAACCTTGCGCATCAACAGCCCGATTGGCGACAAGGATGATGGCAGCGGTATCGAACTGGGCATTTCGGCGGGCGGCGATGCCATCCACATGGACCAGTTCTTCACCACCTGCCCCTGGACGATCCCCGAGAGCCATGCGCACGGCGTTTTCGTCAATGTGAAGGGCCAGCGTTTCATCAACGAGGATTGCTACCATGGCCGGGTCAGCCGCACGATGGTCGACCAGCCCGGGCACGGCGTTTATCTGCTGCTCGATTCAGCGCATTATCAGCAGGCCCCCGATTTCGCCCGGATGAGCATTGCCGCCACCGGCAATGACTGGGCCGAAGTCGAAGGCGAGCTTGGCATGCTGCCCGGCACGCTGACCCCGACGATGGATTTTTACAACGCCCATGCCCGCGAAGGCCGTGACCCGTTGTTCGACAAGCAGCCACCGATCCTGGTGCCGCTCGACCAAGGGCCGTTCATCGCACTCGAGCTGAATTTCGAGACGAGCTATTTTTCCTTCTTCACGCTGGGCGGCCTCAAGACCTCCGCCGGTGCCGAAGTGCTCAGCCGCGCCGGCCAGCCGATTCCCGGCCTGTTTGCGGCGGGGCGCTGCACCTCGGGCCTGCCGGCCTGGGGGCATGGCTACAGCAGCGGCATGAGTCTTGCCGATTGCACCT
>JBMOFG010000122.1:0-6194 GCA_049314415.1 Polymorphobacter sp. | reverse complement strand
GCCGGACAGCAGCAGCAGCGTGGCGGTGCCGACCAGCGCCAGCCGCGACCGCAGCATCAGGCGCAGTTCGGCACCGGCGATGGCGAGCGCCTGTTTCACCGCACCCCCGCAAAGCCGTCGTGCAAGGCGTTGAGATCGAAGCGCGGCGCGCTTGCCTGCGCTGTCCATTCGCTGGCGATGCGGCCGCCGGCGATCAGCCCGATGCGATCGGCGGTGTCGGCGGCACCGAGCAGGTCGTGAGTCACCATCAGCACGGCGACGCCGCGCGCGGCGAGCGTTTCGAGGAGCTTGTGGAAATCACGCGCCGCCGATGGGTCAAGGCCCGAGGTCGGCTCGTCGAGCAGCAGCAGCGGCGTCTGACGCAGCAACGCCAGCGCGATCGCCGTCTTCTGGCGCATGCCCTTGGAAAAGCTTCCCGCGCGCTGGTCCCTGGCGGTTGCAGCGAGGCCGACACCTTCGAAAGCCGCATCGACTTCGGCGCGCGGACGCGGGCAACCCGCGACCTTCAGGAAATAATCGACATTCTCGCGTGCTGTCAGATGATCATACAGCGCGACGCTTTCCGGGAGATAGGCAACACGGGCGCGGACGGCATCGGGCGCGGTTGCCGGATCATCGTCGCCGACCCGCAAGCTGCCGGCCGCATAGGGAAGGAAGCCCAGAATCGCGAACAATGTCGTCGATTTGCCGGCGCCATTGCCGCCGAGCAGCGCATAGATTTCGCCCGGCGCCAGATGCAGCGACAGGCCATCGACGATACGTCGACCGCCGCGCTCGACGACAAGATCGGTAATGGCGAGCGGCAATGCGGTCATCAGAACGAGAACCGCACGGCCACCGAGCCGGCACGCGGGGTACCAGGCTGCACCCACAATTGGGCAAAGCTGTTAGTGTAATAGGTCGTGTTGAACAGGTTGGTCACATCGGCAAAGATCTCGACATTTTCCTGCACCCGCCACGCCGCGAACAGCCGCGCCAGCGTGTAATCGGGCAGCACAAAGCTCGTCGCTGTCTCGCCGAGCCGTTCACCGACATATTGCACCCCGCCGCCCAACGTCAGGCGGGTACTGCCGATCGCAAAGGCCCGCGAAGCCTGGATATTCAGGCTGTGCTTGGGCACGTTGATCAGCGGGTCGCCCACCTTGATCGCCAGGCCGAAGTTCAGATCGTTGACGTTGGCACGGGCCTCGGCATCGACATAGGCATAGCTGAACCACAGGTCGATATCGCCGGGCAGCTTGCCATTGAGATCAACTTCCAGCCCGCGGCTGCGCGCCTTGCCGATCGGCAGCGAGAAGCCGGGATTGGCCGGATCGGCGGCGAGCACGTTCGATTTGGACAGGGTGAAAACCGAGACAGTGCCTTGCAACTTGTCATCGAACAGCCCGAACTTGGCACCGATTTCGGCTGATTTCGAGGTTTCGGGGTCGAACAATGTGCCGGCCGCCGTCGCGCCGAGATTGGCGCGGAAACCTTCGCCATAGGCGGCATAAAGCGATACCGCTTTCGACACTTCATAGACGATACCGGCCTGGGGGCTGAAGCGGTTGTAGCTGCGCTCCGCCGCCACGCCATTGGCGCGATTGAGCGTTTCGACGGTGATATCGTCAAAGCGGCCACCAAGGCGGATCTGAAGGCGGTCGGTCAGGCTGATCTGGTCCTGCACATAGGCGCCAAAGGCGCGTTGCCCGTCGAGCCGATTGGTTTGCGGGCCCGGGGTCGGCAGCGGGAACCGGCCATAGACGGGCGCGAACACATCGATGTCGTTGCTCGCTTGCGGGGTTGTTGCCGGGCCGATGTTGGGCGGCCGGAAGCGCAGGAACAGCTGCGAATTGTCGAAGCTGTCATAATCGGCGCCGATCAGCACGCGATGCTTGAGGCCGCCCGTGTCGAAACGTCCTGCGATTTCGCCGCGCAGGACGAAGTGTTCGCCTTCATACAACCGCGAGCGGCGCTGGCGCGACAGGGACCGACCATCGCGGCCGAGACGCTGGCGACCCGCCGCCAATTCGGCTTCGGTCGAAAAGCCTTCGAGGCGCGTTTCGCGATACTGGCCGCCGAGCAACAGGCTCCACGCATCGCTGAAATTGTGCTGCAACTGGACCTGATGGCCGGTGGCATCGGCATCGACCGGTCCATCACCGGGTTCGCCGAGGAAATTTTCGCGCGGCACCAATCCGAGCACCCCGCCGATGGCAACCGTGCCGCGGTCGAAATCGGCTTCGGAACGGGTAAGTTCCAGATCGTAGGTCAGGCTGGTATTCTCACCGATTTTGAAGAGCACCGACGGCAGGAAACCGAAGCGTTCGCTGCGCACCGTGTCGCGAAAGCTGCCGGCATCTTCATAGAAACCGATCAGGCGAACCGCGGCGATGTCACCGACAGCGAGGTTCAGATCCGCGTCGCCGCGCTGGCGATCGAAACTGCCGGCGAGCAGATTGACCCGGCCCCGCGTATCGAAATCGGCGCGCTTGGTGACGATGTTGATCGTGCCGCCGGGCTCGCCACGCCCGAAAAGCGCTGCGTTAGGGCCTTTCAACACTTCGATGCGCTCGATGCCGGCGACATCGCGGCTGCCGCCGAAACCGCGCCCGCCGTTGAAGCCGTTAACGAGATAGCCCGACGGCAAATTCTCATCGCCGGCAAAGCCGCGCACTGCATAGGCATCCCACAGCCCACCGAAATTATTCTGCCGCGCCACCGATGCCGACAGGTCGAGTGCATCGGCAAGCCGTGTGAGATTGTTGTTGTCGATCTGCTGCTGGCCGATCTGGGTAATCGCTTGCGGCGTTTCGCGCAGGGTGAAATCGCCGCGATAGGCCTGACGCTGGGCGGTGACGACGATGGTTCCCGCCTCTTCATCGGCGGCAGCGAGTGCGATATCGGCAGCCATCGCGCGATCAGCGACCGCAAGCATTGCAAGGCCCAGCGCAAATGCTTTGGAGTATGTCATGTCGCCCACCATCTGCTGCATCGGGCCGTCGGCGCCGACAATGTGGCGCTTTTGATATAGAATATCATTTGATGCGCAACAGCAATCTTTGCCAACGACAACCAGGCGTGGGGCGAATGATCTTGCCAGGCCACGGTCGCAGGAGAATGAATGATGATGCGAATGTTTCTGGTAACACTGATGACAACCGGACTTGCCGCCACTTCGCTGGCCGCTGCCGAGGTGCCGGCGACGATGGACGTCCGAATGGTTGCCGAGCATCAGCAATGGGCCGCCGACCATGAAAAGTGGCACGCCGAGCATCTGGCGCTTGCCAAGCGGCTCGAAGCCCTGGCCGCAAGATTGCGGCGGTGCCGAGATGGCGCGTCGTCCGAGCTATCGGTCACATTTTGCCTGCTGTGCAGGTGTACCGAGCCAGCTCTGTTAATCAGCACTAGGCTTGATGAGTGATGAACTTCATTATTTCAGGGGCGTCTGGCCCGATAGACATCGGGCAGGCATGGCCGTTGATGACGGCGACGTCGAATATTTCCTTGACGTCACCGTCGATACGAAACCACTCGGCGCAGACGCCTTTGGCCAGATCGATGATCTGGATGCCGCACCATGGCTCGCTATCAGCCTTGATCAGCCGTTGATCAAGGGACAGTCCCTCAAAGCGCTTGTAACGCGGCTTAGACAGCCCGACAAAAGCGAAGCCGTTTTGGATTGCCAGCCCACGAGCAAATCCGGGGCAAAAGACCCGGGGTACGAATTTGCCCTTGCCCGTGGCGGCGCCCTTGACGACACCAAGCTCCCCGGTCCCCGAATTTAGCAGCCACAATTCGCCGTTGTACACGCGCGGGGAGTGCGGCATCGACAGGCCGTCGCACACGATAGCGCCACTGCGGACATCGATGACCACCCCGCCATTATCGCGTCGGTCACGCCAGCCATCTATTGTGTCCGAACGGCTGACCGCGGTTACATAAGCCGCCTCACCATTTTCCATCGCAAGCCCGTTCAAATGGCAGCGGTCTTCGTCCACCAGCGCCGAAATGAACGGCGGTCGCCATAGTTCGCGAAAGCTGTGGCGAGGATCGGTCGTTGCCAGGCAGTTGAACCGCGTGTTGACGAAGATAGGCTGGCCATTACGGTCAATGCCAATGTCATGGGCGTCGAGTTCGCCGGTCACTTGGGTCTCACGAGGGGCGAAGCAGGCGTCAAATTGCTGGTTTACCCGCTCATGAGGCTCCAGACCGTTCTTGAACCGCATGATCTGGTAGCCGGCAGACAGGGTGAAGGCATTGTCGTCTTCAACCCAGATACCCATTGGTTTTGTCATTGCAGACTGGTGCAGATGCGCCCCGCCATTGGCGGTGTGTCCCAGCATATACAGTAGGCCTGACTGATACGACGAGAACATGATCGCCGCGCCCTGCCGGGCAAGCAGCCTGACAAGGCCATCCGACTGGCTAAACGTCGTTGTCCCACCCCGATCAGCCACATCTACATTTGTGGTTGGCTTAGGCTTGGTCAAAATGCGTACCTTACTGTGGCACGTGCGCCATGATCACCGTTCTCGCTGCCGATTACGCCGCTGTAGCCGACGCCCACAATCAGCCTCGAGGACAGGCTGAAGCTGGCCTGTGTCTCGATGGCGACGGCATTCCGGTTGAGGGCAACGCTGCGGACCTCATAGACGGTGTTCACGCCTGACATTGCCAACACCGTTCGCGCAGAACGATCGCCATTGGTCCGCTGCCAACCGGCTGAGCCGCTCAGCGTAGTCTTGCCGGTGACATAGGCACCTCGCAGGCCAAGTGTGGCTGTCGTAAGGTCATTGCTCTGATTTACGCCACTCAAGGCCGCGATCCCGCCAGTTTCGGCGATAGCGTTGCTATCGAGCTTGGCATAGGCGATCCGCACAAAGGGTTCAACCCGTGTGTTCTCTGCCTTGGCCAAATCGTAAGACGCCTCTCCAAAAATCTGGATGGTTAAACCATTTACCTTGCTTCTCAAGGTCTGGGCCAGACCCGGAACCGTGATCGAGCGGTCGCCTTGGGCAGTGTTGCTCGCTAACGCTGCGCCAAAGCCGACCGCAAAGCCGGACGCATTTTTTCTGTAGCCGGCATAGAGGGCGCCCCCGGTGCTCTCGACCTTTGACTGACCAAGAGCCCCAAGATCAAGGTCGGTGCTGGTGTAATTAAACATGCCGCCAAACTTGAAACCGCCATTGGCAACATCCGCACCAATCAGGACAGTCTTTTGATCGGTCTTGAACCGGCTGCCGATACCGTCGGCCTTGGCTGTGCCCCATGAGCCTGCAGCGCGCATCCATAGGGTAGTCGACTTGCCCGCGGTCTCCCTCGTGACCGAGGCGGTTCCGGCTCCGGTTGCAAGGTCGCCGTTCAGGCGTTCCAGCGCGGTTTCCCTTACGACGCGCGTGTCTTGCAGCGCCACCCGGCGCTCGGCGCTGTGCAGTTCGCCAGAAACTGCCCAAGTGCCGCCGACAGGTTGGCGCCCTGAATATACAGGTTGAAGAATGCCTGCGGGTTATAACCGCCCAGCACAGCTGCATCGAACGACCTGGCCACGGCGAGCGCATTGCCGCTCAGCGTGCCGCTCTGCTGGACCAGAGAAGTCGGCGCCAACCGTAATATGACGGAGGTGCCATCATAGACCAATGTGGGAGCAAAGGCGGCGCCAAAGTTGCCCAGCGTGCTCGCCGCGAAGGTTCCGGTGCGGGCGCTCGACGACACCAGCGTGTAGCTCTGGTTGAACGTCGTGTAGGGTCCCGCTCCCGGCGTCACCACCAGATTACCCGCAATTGAGGCCGCGCCCGTGGCCGAGACCCGATCCGCGCCGGTCGGTGAGACTTCGATCGCCAGCGTAGAACCTGCGGCCAGTGTCAGGCTGCCATTGACCGAAAGCGTGCCGATCGAGTTGCCAGGAGATACCGTCGATCTCGATTGGGCCGTCAACGCCCCAACCGTGCCGGTGCCGCCAATCGAGGCTCCACTCAGGACTGTAACCGCGGAACTAGCCAGAGAGCCTGTTACATTCAGGCGGCCAGCAGTGACCGTCGTCGGCCCCGTCAGCGTATTGATCCCCGAGATCGCAAATGTGCCTGCACCAAGCTTGGTCAGCGAACCGGTGCCCGAGATCACCGAGGCGAAGCTGCCGTCGCTGACCTGGTTGAAGGTCAAGGCTGCGTTGTTGACGATGGTACCTGCGCCAAAGTTGTTTGCTGCACCGCTCA
>JBMOFG010000121.1:0-6194 GCA_049314415.1 Polymorphobacter sp. | reverse complement strand
AAAGCACTGGTCGGCTGCAACGAGGACGCGACCACCGAGGCGGCGCGCACGCTCTACCCCGATCGCTTTTTCTTCGATGCGCCGTGCAACCCCAACAATGGCATGGACGAGGTGCGCCGCATCCGCCGCCTGCACCGCGACTATGGCATCAAGGCGATCAGCGTATTCCCGTCGGGCACCGTGCCGCAGGTGGCGATCAACCACAAATACATGTTCCCGCTCTACGCCGTGGCCGTCGAACTCGATATTCCGATCCTGCTCAACGTCGGCATTCCCGGTCCGCGCATTCCGATGGAAACCCAAAGGGTCGAACATCTCGATGAAGTCTGCTGGTTCTTCCCCGATCTGAAGGTCGTCATGCGCCACGGTGCCGAGCCCTGGGAGGCGTTGGCGGTCAAGCTGATGCTGAAATACCCCAACCTCTATTATTCGACGAGCGCCTTTGCGCCCAAGCACTACCCCAAGGCGATCATCGATTATGCCAACACCCGTGGCGCCGACAAAATCATCTACGCTGGCTATTTCCCGATGGGGCTGAGCCTTGACCGTATTTTTGGCGACATGCCGAACGTGCCCTTCAAGGCTGATGTCTGGCCCAAGTTCCTGCGTGGCAATGCCATGCGCGTTTTCGGATTGGAGGATTGACCATGGCGGAACCGATCAACGATGCCCGCACCGCGCCGGTGGCCGTGTGGCAGATGCTGTCCGGTTTGAAGGGCGATGCGCTGAAAGCCTGGCGGCTGGCGGAAACGCAAGGCCGGGCGTCGGTCGCTGAACGCGGGCTCGACATACCCTATCCCTTCGGCTGGTATCCGGCGTTGTTGTCGAGCGAACTCGCCATCGGCGAGGTCAAGCCGCTGCGCTATTTCGGCCGCGACCTGGTCATCTGGCGCGGCGAGGATGGTCAGGCGCGCATGCTCGATGCCTATTGCCGACATCTTGGCGCCCATATGGGCTATGGCGGCAAGGTCGATGGCAACAACCTCGAGTGCCCGTTTCACGCTTGGCGTTATGATGAAACCGGCGTGGTCCGCGAAATACCTTATGCCAAGACGATCCCGCCGCAGGTCAAGCGCCCGTGCGCGCACCAATGGCCGGTCGCCGAGGCCAATCGCTGGCTGATGTTCTGGTACCATCCCGACGGCACCGCGCCGCAATGGGAAGTGCAGCATTTCGCCGAAACCACCGATCCGGACTGGAGCGAATATGAAATCTCCGAATGGAATGTCTGGGGCAGCATCCAGAACATGGCCGAAAACGGTGTCGATGTGGCGCATTTCAAATATGTCCATGGCACCGCCAGCTTCCCCGATTACAAGCTGAGCTGGGACGGCATTCGCCGCGAAGCCGCTGTCGATGCCAAGATGGGAACGCCGCGTGGCGAGGTCGATGGCCGCATCGCCTTTGGTTCGACCGGCCCGGGGCAGAGCTGGACGCGCTTTACCGGTATTTCGGAAACGCTGCTGGTGGCCTGCATCACGCCCGTCGACAAGGATCATGTCCAGGCGCGTTTCTGCTTCACCCAGCCGCGTACCCAGGCCGAAGGCGAAGGCGCCGGGCTGGCACGCGCGCTGATCCGCGACATCTGCAAGCAGTTCGATCAAGACAAGGTGATCTGGGACCGCCAGCGTTACCTGCCCGATGCGGTGATCTGCGATGGTGATGGCCCGATTGCGCATTTCCGCCGCTATTACAGGCAATTCTATGCCGAATGGGCCGGTGATGGTGATGCGACGCCGCTGCGTCCGGTAACGATGGAGCGATCGCGGGGGTAGGCGACGGGCGCGCCTGTCCTGTCAGCCCGGACCGACGCCAGCAACAACGCACGAAAAAGCCGGGGCGGCCCACCGCCCCGGCTTTCTCACGCCCAGTCCATCAGTATTTAAAGCCCACCGTCGCGCCATAGGTGCGCGGTTCGCCGAATTCCGACACCGTCTTGGCGCCGACAAAGGCGAATGAGCCGAAGCTGACCGTCTTGTACTCCTTGTCGAACATGTTCTTCGCCCACAGCCGCAGATAGACTTCGGCATCGCCGCCGAGCTGGTGGGTGACGGTCCCGTTCAAGTCGACGATCGCGCGGCCCGGCACCGTGCTGTTGTCGGCGACATTCGACGAGGTTTCGATCGAGCTCTGGTACGACATGTTGGCATGCAGGGCGAGCCGCCAGTTATCGGTCAGATCGGTCCGATAATCGACATTGGCCGCAAATGACGTGCGCGGTGCCGAAGTCTGGTCGGAAATGAAGAATTGCCGGACGATCTGGCCGCGATCGTTTAGCACGTCGGCCTGGGTCGCCCCCAATGTCGCGCGCAGGAAGGCGCCGCTGACGCCCACCGACAGCTCGCGGGTCACCGCCGCCGACAGATCGTATTCGATGCCGTAATATTCATTGTCATCGATGCCGATGAAATCGCGGTCACCGGCGGTGGAGCCGGTCTGCACGCTGGCTTGATACTGGTTGAGCTTCATGTAGAAGCCGGCGACCGAAGCACTGACGCGGTTATCGAAAAAGCGGCCCTTGATGCCGGCCTCGAAGCTATTGATGTTTTCGGGCGCGAAGCCGGCGGCAAAGTTGATCGGGTTCGACGAGCGTTGCGACGTACCGCCCGATTTATAGCCCTGCACCCATTTGGCGTAGAGGTTGAGGCCGTCGTTGACCTTGTAGGCAACCGTCACCGATGGCGAAAAATCGTCGAACTTGCCCTTGTAGGTGGCGGCGCGCACGGTGCCGGTTGGCGTGCACGTGGCCGGCGGCGGAAAGAAGCCCTGCGGCCCGAAGAAGCCGCAGTTGGTCGGGGTGAAGCCGCCCACCGCCGCGAAGGAAAAGGAGCGTTCGTTGATGCGCGTCGCTTCGCGATCATCGTGCGAATAGCGGCCGCCCAGCGTCAGGCTGAACTGTTCGCCCTCGAACGGCCGGACGGTGACTTCGCCATAGGCTGCATAGGATTTGTTGGCGATGGTCGTGAAGTTCTGCAGCACCAGCGGGCCGGAGCCGATCGCGCCGGACAGGATGTCGAGTTCGGCGCTGTCATTGTAGTAGAACCCGCCGAGCACATATTCCATGCTGCCGGCCATGAAGCCGTTCTTGCCGATCGCCTGGAGCTCGATTGAATCGCTCTTGAAATCGAGGAAGTCGGTCGGCGCCGCGATGCCGTTGGGGCCGATGCTGTTGAGCAGGGTGCCAACCGGCAGTTGCGGGATGAACGACTGCACGATGCGGGTGTTCACAAAAGCTTCGTGCACCGGCAGATTGTCAGAAAACTGACGATTGTCGATGTCGCGATGGCCATAAAGTGCACGCATCGTGAAATTGTCGCTGAATTCATATTCGAGCGAGGCGGTATGCGACAGGTTCTTGCCGAAATTCTGCGGGAACTCGCGCAGCGCTTGAGCACTGTCCGGGCGACGGTCGACAAAGGGTGACGGCACCGTGAAACGGCTCTCGATGAAGGTCTGCAACTGGGCGAAGCCGCCGGTACCCGGTATCGGCGACGGGGCCGAGATTGGCAACGCAGCGATCGCGCTGCCCTGGGTCGGCACGGTCAAGGTGCCGACATCCTTGTTCCTGGTATATTCGAAGGCATAATCGAGTGTCAGCCGCTCGACCGGGCGGAAACGGACGGCGGCGCGAAACGCCTGCCGGTTGATTTCGCCGAAATCCCGTCCCAGCCCGGTATTTTCCTGCAAGCCATCGCGATTGTTGAATAGGCCATTGAAACGCAAGGCAAGCGTATCACTGACCGGCAAGTTGAGCGTGGCCGTGCCGCGCAAGGCGTTGTAATTGCCATAGCTGATTTGGCCCTTGGCATGCACGCCATCGAATTGCGGTTTGGTTGAAATGAGATTGATGGCGCCGCCAGTGGCGTTGCGGCCGTAAAGCGTGCCCTGTGGGCCACGCAAAACCTCGACGCGCTCGATATCGTCCGATTCGAACCCGGCGCCGACCGATGTGCCGACATAGATGCCATCGACATAAAGCGCCACCGACGGATCCTGGGTCAGCGAGACGTCATTCTGGCCGATGCCACGAATGAACAGTCGGACGGTATCGGAGCGCCCGTTGAAATTGTTGACGAACAGATTGGGCACCTGACCGACGAAATCGCGCAGCTCACTGATCTGGTAATCGCCAAGCTTTTCGTTGCCGAGCGCAGCAATCGAAATCGGCACGTCGATCGACGCCTGTTCGCGCTTTTGTGCGGTAACCACGATCTCCTTGAGCCCGAATTCATCGGCGGCACCGCTGGCCGTAGCGGCAGTCTGGGCCAAGGCGGCGGTGCTGGTGATGGCGGCAATGGCCAGAGCCGAGGCGGTGATGGACAGGCGAACAGAATGCACTTTCGACATTGTCATGGCGTTCTCCCCCGCGCATTTTGCGCTTTCACGCCCGATTTTTCAGGCATTGCGCGATATCGTGGCCATTTTTCTACGCAATGCAAGAGTGTAGCGTTTCCGACATGCGACCAGCGCTCGGCAGTGCCGGCTAAAATCCATCCGGTTTTATGCTGCACTCATGCTGCGCAACAATTGCGCCAGAAACCGCTGCGTGGTGCAGAGCGCGAAACAGCGCGACTCAGTTGCGCAATCGGACCAACGACTGGCGCAGGCCGCTGGTGTCCAATGGCCGCGCTGCGCTCAATACCGCATACCAGCGCCGCACCAACACCGACTGGCGGCGGTCCGCTTCGGCCAGCGCCTGCAATTCGCGGCGCTGCTGTTCGAGCAATTCGGCCAGCGCCGCCGCGCCATGATCCGACAATTTGTAGATGTCGGACGTGTAAACAGTTTCGGGCGCGGCGAAATCCATTGCCATGAACTGCGGTTTCATCCGCGCCTCGAACTGGGCTCGCATCGGTGCCTTGCGCCAGATAATGCTGCGCACGACTCGCGGCCGCACCCGGCCACCGGGTAACAAGTCGATCAGTGCCAGTTTTTCCAGTTTTGTCAGCGCGGTTGCGACCGCTGCTGGTGGCACGCCGAAATCACCGACGATATCCTGCCACGGCTCGCCGCCCAGCGTGACGACAAAGACGAATGCCAGCAGATCATCATCGGAGAGCGCTTTTTCCTGTGCTAGCGTCAGTGCCTTGGCCAGATCGGGCTGCGGTGCCGCAGTGGTTTCGGCGAGATCGGCAAGCGTCAGTCCGGCCAGCGCCGCAAGCTGTTCGAGCCGGTGGAGCGTCAGCCCGCGCCCGGCGAGCCAGCGCTTGATGCTCGCCACGCCGACGCCGCAATGCTGGGCCGCGTCGGCATGGCGGATGCCGCGCTGTTTCAAGGTGCGGCGCAATGCGGCGCAAAGCGCTGCGGTCTGGCTGTCTGGCATGGCATTCCTTGAAAAGAGAAACCTCGCGGTCCCTATTGGCTCATCAGATGCGCCTTTTGTCCAGTCGGCCATAGTCGCCGGACGCGCGCCGGCATAGACTTGCTGTCATCAAGATCGCTCATCAACGGCGGCGGCATCAGCGCGGGGAGTTTTGCATGACCTATATTCTCATCAAGAACGGTACGGTCGTCGATGGCACCGGGGCGCCGCGTTTTGCCGCCGATGTGCGCATCAAGGGTGGCGTCATCGCCGAAGTCGGGCCCGGCCTGATCGCTGCGGGCGAGCGCATCATCGATGCCACCGGTTGTTTCGTGACACCGGGCTTCATCGAAAGCCACACGCATTACGATGCTTCGATGTGGTGGCAGCCCGATCTCGATCCGCTGCCCGGCTATGGCGCGACGACGATGATCCTGGGCAATTGCGGATTCTCGATGGCGCCGCTGCATCCGTCGCAGGCGGTGAAAGACGAAGTTATCGGTATCTTCTCGTTTTTCGAAGATATTCCCGAAGGCCCGTTCAAGGAAAATGTGCCGTGGGACTGGTCGACCTGGGGCGAATATCGCAAGTCCTTCGAAAAGAATGTCAGCGTGCCGCTCAACTATGCCAGCCTTGTCGGCCATATTCCGCTGCGCCTCGCCGCGATGGGCATGGACGCCTGGGATCGCGCCGCAACGCCCGCCGAAATCGCCCGGATGCAGGTGCTGCTCGACGATGCGCTCGCCGCCGGCGCGCTCGGCATGTCGGACAATATGCACGATCATGATGGCACCAATCGCCCGGTGCCGTCGATGCTCGCCGATGATGCCGAATATTCGGCGCTGTTCGACGTGATGGAAAAATACCCGGCGTCGGTCTACCAGGTCATCGT
>JBMOFG010000120.1:0-6228 GCA_049314415.1 Polymorphobacter sp. | reverse complement strand
AAGGGCGAGATCCAGTATTTCTGCGAGCGGCTGGAAGGCTGGATGGCGCGCGAGAAGGTCGAGCCGGTGCCCGAATTGATGGGCCGTGATGCCTATGTACATTATGAGCCCAAGGGCGTCGTGCTGCACCTCGCCACCTGGAACTCGCCGGTGCTGATCAGCCTGTCCCCGGCGATCAGCATGATCGCGGCGGGCAATGCCATCGTCATCAAGCCGTCCGAAGTCGCGCCGCAATCGGCCGAACTGGTGCGCCAGATCATCGACAAGGCCGGGCTGGCTGACGAGATCGCGGTCGTCACCGGCGGGCCGGAGACGGCGCAGGCGCTGCTCGAACTGCCGTTCAACCATATCTGCTATGTCGGCAACAACCGCATCGGGCGCTTCGTCATGGAGGCGGCGGCCAAGCATTTCGCCGGGGTAACGCTGGAAATGGGCGGCAAGAATCCCGCCATCGTCGCCGGCGATGCCGATATCGCCGATGCTGCCGCCAAGATCGGCTATGCGCGGCACCTGATCGCCGGGCAGGTCTGCCTCAGCCCCGATTATGTGCTTGTCGAGGCGAGCGTGAAAGACGCCTTTGTCGACGCGCTGAAAACCAAGATCAGCGCGATGTTCAACCCCAATGGCACGGGCTTCGACACCTCGGCCGACCTGCCGCGCATCGTCAACGAGCGTCACACGCTGCGCATCAAGGCGCTGATCGACGATGCCGTCGCCAAGGGCGCCAAAGTGGTGTTCGGCGGCGAGATCGACGTGGCGAAGCGCTTCATTGCGCCGACGATCCTCGAAGGCGTCACCCCGGCGATGGAGATCTTCGATGAAGAAGTCTTTGGCCCGGTGATCTTCGTCCAGCCGTTCGCCACCCGCGAGGAAGCCGTGAAGGAAGTCGCCAAGCGCCCGAAACCGCTCGGGCTTTATGTCTTCACCCAGAACCGCGAAATGGCCGATTATTTCATCGATCATACCCGCGCCGGCACCAGCGCGATCAACAATGCCGTCGTGCAGGCCAATATCGCGACGCTGCCCTTCGGCGGGGCGAACCACAGCGGTATCGGGCGGTTGGGCGGTCGTGCCGGCTTCATCGAATTTTCCAACCCGCGCGGCGTCGTTGAAGATTCGCTCGACCAGTCGCAAAGTTCGATGATGTTCTATCCCCCCTACCCGCCCGAGGCAGCAATGTTCATCGAACATATGCTGACGCCGTAAAGGACGTAGAATGGCCAGCGTATTGGAAGCCCCCGAACCCGATTCCGCCGATGAAATGGCGCCCGATCCGGTGAAGCTGGCGCCGGCCGGGGCCATTCCGGTGGTGCCGGGCATTCCCTTTGTCGGCAACACGCTGGAAATGGCCAAGGACCCGGCGGCGTTCTTCCTGCGCGCCTATCGCGCCCATGGCCCGGTTTACCGGATCAAGGTGTTCGGGCGGGAAAGCATCGTCATCGCCGGCCCCGAAGCGGCGATGTTCCTGACCACCCGCCAGGGCCGCGATGCGATGCGGTCGAAGGAGTTCTGGGAAGGGCTGGTCAAGGAATATGGCGCCACCGAAACGCTGACCGGGGCGGATGGGGAACGCCATGTCCGGTTGCGCACGCTGATGCGCGAAGGCTTCAGCCGGGAATCGGTCAATGGCCATTATGACGAACTGGTGGCGATCACCGAAGGCGCGTTGCAGCGACGCTGGAAAAAGGGCGCGCTGATCCCGGTCAACGAGGCGATGCAATATCTGGTCGTCGAACAGCTCGGCATGATGCTGACCGGCAAGGCGCCGCTGGATTATGTGGCGGACATCCGTTTTGCCATCCTGACCATCCTTAACGTGCTGGTGACGCGGCAGCGCCCGGCGATCATGTTGAAGGACCCGCGGTATAAAAAGGCCCGCCAGCGCGTCGATGAACTGGGCCGGGCGATGATCGCCGATTTCGAAGCGAAGGAAGCCGCCGGCGGCGCGCCGAAGAACGCCATCACCGACATTCTGCGGGCCAACAAGACCGACAAGGACCTGATGCCCGATGAAAACCTGATCCTGACGGTGACGGGGCCCTATGTCGCGGGGCTGGATACAGCAGCGAATACGATGGCGGCGTGCATCTATGGCATCGTCAAGAACCCCGATGTGCACGCGCGCATCAAGGCCGAGGCCGACGAACTGTTCGCCAAAGATACGATCGGCGAGGCCGATGTGCGCGGCCTGAAGGCGATCAACGGGGCGGTGATGGAGGCGATGCGGCTGTGGCCGATCGCCGTCGCCCAGATGCGCACGTCGAACCATGCGTTCGAGTTTGCCGGGTTCGAGATTCCGGCCAACGAGATGCTGTATATCGGCACCAGCGTGCCGCATTTCATGGAGGAATATTTCCCCGACCCGCAGAAATTCGACATCGACCGCTATAACCGGCCGCGCGCCGAACATCTGCAGAAAGGCGCCTATTCGCCGTTCGGGCGCGGGCCGCATTCGTGCCTGGGCCAGGGGCTGGCGGAAGTGTTGATGGCGATGGCGATCGCGCGGGTGTTCCATCGCTACGACCTTGAACTCGAACACCCCGATTATGTGCTGAAAACCAAGACGGCGCCAACGCCTGGCCCCGCCAACAGCTTCAAGGTGAAGATCACCGGCGAGCGCAACATCCCCGGGAAAGGACCAAAGCCATGAACGAGATGACTCCGATCGACCGCATCCAGACCTCGCAGGAACTTGAACGCTGCCCGTTCCCCATCCCCTATGGCTGGTTCATGATCGAGGAATCGGCCAAGCTGGCGCCGGGCGAAATCCGCAACGTCCAGGCCTTCGACCAGGAATGGGTGATGTTCCGCGGCGAAACCGGCAAGGTCGGCGTGACCGATCCGTTCTGCCCGCATCTCGGCGCGCATTTGGGCCATGGTGGCACCGTGCAGGGCGACAATATCCGCTGCCCGTTCCATTTCTGGGAATATGACACCTCGGGTTGGTGCAAGAATATCCCCTATGCCAAGGTGATGCCGCCGCTGGCGCGCAAGAAGCCCATTTTGCGCGCGCTGCCGGTCGAGGAACGCTATGGCTCGATCTTCGTCTGGTATCATCCCGATGCCATCGAGCCGCTGTGGCCGGTGCCCGAAGTTCCCGAATTCGAAGACAGCGAATTCGTCACCCTGCCGCGCGGCAGCTGGGATATCGGCACCGCCATCCAGGAAATCGGCGAAAACGGCGTCGATTTCGCGCATCTCCATTATCTGCACGGCGCGCCGGGCATCCCGCCGGGCAAGGCCAGCGCCGAAGGGCCGTTTTTCAACGTCGATATCGGCAATGGCTATATCGTCGGCAAGCAGCATGGCCCGGGCATTTCGATCATGCACTTCACCCAGGAAGACGTGGTGATGACGATGTTCGCGACGTCGCTGCCGGTGAACAAGGAACTGACCCGCACGCGGATGCAGTTCACCCACCGCCGCTACGCCGAAGGCAGCAAGGAAGCCGCCATCGGTCAAAAGCTCTATGAACATTCGATCGGATCGACGGCGGATGAGGAATCGGCCGGCTTCGAATCGGTCGACCTGATCGTCTGGGACAATAAGAAATACCGGCCCCAGCCTTTGCTCTGCGATGGCGACGGCCCGATCCTGTTGTGGCGCCAATGGTTCATGCAATTCTATGCCGGGCGGTACAACGGGTAAGCGTTTCGCTGTCATCCCGGGCTCGACCCGCGACCCGGCTTGCTTTGGTCACGCGGCACGAAAAGCTGGGCCCCGGGTCAGGCCCGGGGTGACACCCGCGTAATTCCCACGCCTGGAGATCTTCGATGGACCTGCAACAAATCGGCGATACGCTCGAAATCCAGGCGGTGCTGGCGGATTATGCCTATGCGCTGGATGCCAAGGACTGGGACGCGCTCGATACGGTGTTCACCGCCGATGCGACCTTCGACTATAGCGCCACCGGGGGCGAGACCGGCAATTGGGCGCGGATCAAGCCGTGGCTGATCAAGGCGCTCGGCAATTTTCCGCATTCGCAGCACCTCATCGGCCTGCCGCAGATCCGGCTCGCCGGCGACACTGCGACGTCGAACACGATGCTGTTCAACCCGATGACCTTTGCCGGCCCCGATGGCCCGGCGTTGTTCTTCTGCGGCGCCACCTATCGCGACCAGTGGCGGCGTACGCCGGATGGCTGGCGCATCTGCCGCCGGGTGGAAACCGACAGCTGGTTCAAGGACCTGCCGCCGGCGCTGGTGCCGGCCAAGGCGGATTGAATCCGGTGTCTGCTAAATGCCTCCGGCGGTAAGATAGCCGCCGCCGGAGGCCTTGCCTGCCCGGTCACCAACCATCCGCCTTGCTGTCAGCCGGGCAGGCGCGGTTCGAACAATTCGATGCGGATGCCGTCGGGGTCGATAAGATAGACCAGTTTTCCGCAGAAATGCGGGTTGTCGGGCGTACTGAACGGCCGCGAGACAAAGCGGTAGCCCCGCGCCGACAGATCAGTGAACAGTGCCTCGACATTGTCCACCACGATGCAGAAATGCACAGCGCCGGCATTGCCGTTGGCGGCATCGATCGGCACGCCGCCGCGTTGATATTCGATCAGTTCGATCAACTGTCCGGGGACGCCGAAATCGAGAAAGGCCTGGGTGGTGCCGCAGCCGGGATAGCCGGTGACCATGCCCACCCCGGGGCCGTCATGTTGCCACGGCCCGTGCACCGTCACGTCGAAGATGCCGGTGTAGAAGGCGAGGCTGGCTTCCATGCTGGCGACCGTGAGGCCGACATGGTTGAGCGCGCGGATGCGGGGCTTGCCGGACATGCTCAATCGATCAAGGCGCACCAGTGGAAGTCATGCTTGATGAAATTCTGCCCCAGACTGTAGCGCACCCGGCGCACGCCGGGAATCTTGTCGATGGTCTGGTGGAGGAATTCGGTCAGCACATTGCTGTTTTCCACCAGCGTCATCGCCATCACTTCGGCGCGGCCGAGCATGGTGGCGACAAAGCCGATTTCGGGCAGCGCCGCCATTGCCTGTGCGAGTGCCTCGATATCGCCGGCGCTGTTGGCTTCGACCCACAGATAGGCGAGCATCGGGTTCTGCAAGCGCCCGGTGTTGGTGATGGCGGCAACCTGGATGACGCGATTGTCGAGCAGGCGCTTGAGCCGGGTGCGGATGGTGCCTTCGGTCAGCCCCAGCGCCCGGCCGATCTCGCGGTTCGAAACGCGCGCATCGATGCCCAAGGTCTCGATGATCTTGTGGTCGATGGCATCGAGCGGGATCGGCTTGCTCATAACGGCGCCCATTCGGTGTTGTATTTGAGGATCTTGAGCGCCAGCCCGGGGATCAGCCGGTCAACGCCGGGCACATGCGCCAGCTTGTCGGTGAGCAGCGCTTCGAGATGCGCGAGATCGGTGGCGACAAGCTGCACCTCAAGGTCATGTTCGCCGATGACGACATTGACCGTGATGACTTCGGGCAGTTCGGCCAACCGGCGCCCGACATCGGCGGCGCTATGGCCTTTGACCTGCACGCCAACGGCGGCAAGGCAGCCATAGCCCATGGCTTCGAGGTCGCGCATGGCGACGACGCGAACGGTTTTGCTGTCTTCCAGCCGGCGCAGGCGGGTGCGCACGGTGGCTTCATTGACTCCGACATCGCGTGCCAATTCGCGATTGGCGATCCGGCCGTTGCGGCGCATCGCGGCAATGATGCGCTGGTCGATGTCATCCAGGTCAGCGATAGCGGCAAGGGTGGGCGGCAACGGTTCGGCCGGCGGTGCTGCGTCGTGTTGTTCAGCCAATGTTTCTGCCCCCTTGCGCAGCCATGATAGGCTGGGGTTACGCAAAGGGCCAGATGTGTTCGGCCGCCCTGTCGATTGGCGCAGCAATGCGCCGGCAGGCAGCGGTTCTCATTACCCCGATTGCGCAGCCGGGGTGCGGGGTGTTCCGGCTGCCGCCAGCTTCCCCCGCGAACCGGCGGGGCGCTTTACGCGCACCAGTGGATATCGATGTCCATTTCGAGGTCGGCGAGCAGCCGCCCGATCGGCAGGTTGCTCGATGCGCCGTCTTTCAGCGCCTTTTCAACAAGCTTGCGCTTGTCCTTGCCGGTCAGCACCAGCGTGACAGTACGCGCCGACACCAGCGCCGATTTGGTCAGGGTGACGCGGTTGACGGCCATGTCGGCGGGCATCGGATCGGGGCGGATGCCCATGGCGCGGCGCACCTTGGGGCCGTTGAGCGCGCCATCATAATCGGGGCCGGGGAAGATCGAGGCGA
>JBMOFG010000119.1:0-6346 GCA_049314415.1 Polymorphobacter sp. | reverse complement strand
ATCGAGCAAGGCATCGGCCGCAGGGTTGCAGTGCGGCCCGGCGCCGCAGCGCCAGCGCGCCAGCGCCGCGGCCGGGTCGGGCTCTGGTAAAGCGGCTTCGGTCAACGCGAGGTCGAAGGCGCCGCGCGCGATGCGGCTTTCGATGGCGCCCGCCGGCAGTTCGCTCGCCGCCAGCATGACGCCGATGGCGCGCCAGTCATTGCCGACGGCATCGGCGACGTTGCGATGGTCGCGCCCGGGCGGCAGCAGCAGCACCAGCCGCAGCGGCTGCTCGGCGGCGTAGCCGGCTGCGGCGAGCAGGCGGCGCGCCTCGCTCCGCCGTGAGGCGACATTGGGAGACAGCCAGTCGGTCTTGGCCGCCGGCAGGGTTTCGTCGGCCGCCGCGGTCGCTGGGGAATCGTGCGGCACCAGGCCATCAGCCGGCGCGATGGCGGCGATGCCGAAGCGCGCCACCAACGCCGGCCGGTCGATCGCCATGGCCAGCGCGCGGCGCACGCCGGGGTTGGACAGCGCACCCGCCCGGCTGTTGGCGACATAGCCATAATGTCCCCAGGCCGGATCGAGCCGGAGCGCATCGGCGCGGGCGACGGTGCGGGCCTCGCCGAGCCCGGCAAGGCCTGCACCAAAGACGATATCGCTGTCACCGCGGGCAAAGCCGGCAATGGCGCTGCGGCTGTCGCCGGTGGCGATGCGGATCGCGGCGGGGCGGGCGTCGGGGCTGGCGATATCGCTGCGCCGGGTCAGCAGCCGGGCGTTGGCAGAGCCGCTGGCTTCATAGGCGGCCAGCGTCGGCGCCTTGCGGCCGGTGCGGGTGATGCCGAGGCCCGCGTCGGCAAGCCAGCCCAGCATCTGCGGTGAGGCGCCTGTCAATTGCAGTTCGACGACGCGCGAGATCGGTGCCGAAACGCCAAGCTTGCCACTCCCGGCGCGGCCGGCAAGGGGCGCGCCGGTTATGCCGGCATAGCCCAGCGCCGGTTCGCGCCTGGTGGCGGCGCGGCGAAAGGCGGCGACGACATCGGCGGCGGTCAGTTCGCGACCATCGCTCCATTTGACCGGGCGCAGCCGCAAGATCAGGCTGCCGCTGTCATCGAGAAAGCGCCAGCTCGAGGCGAGCCCGGCGACGACCTGCCCCGAGCCGTCGCGCGCCACCAGTCCCGGCCTTGTCGCTTCGGTCTCAAGCTGCCGGGCCAGGCCCTGGCCGGGATCGCCGACAACCGTGACCGTCAGCTGCGCACCCTCGGGCGAGGCGCCGCAGCCGGCGAGCAGCAGCACAGGCAGTGCCATCAGCGTCAATCTGCCGACCTTGGTCATTTACGCTCGCTCTTCAAACCCGCGCCGACTCTAGCCTGTGTTGCGGGTGCGAAACCAGAGCTTCCTTGCCGCTGGCCAAGGCGCGCGGTAAGCCGGGGGCATGTCCCCTGCCATTGCTCCTGATATCATCAGCCTCATCGGCAACACGCCGCTGCTGCGGCTGAAGGGCCCGAGTGGCGATACCGGCTGCATCATCCTGGGCAAGGCCGAGTTTCTCAATCCCGGCGGCAGCGTGAAGGACCGTGCCGCGCTCGAGATCGTCGAGGATGCCGAACGCCGTGGTCAGCTGCTGCCCGGCGGCATCATTGTCGAAGGCACTGCCGGCAACACCGGTATCGGCCTTGCGGTGGTCGGTGCCGCGCGTGGTTACAAGACCATCATCGTGATGCCTGAAACGCAAAGTCGCGAGAAGCAGGACACGCTGCGGGCGCTGGGGGCCGATCTGGTGCTAGTGCCGGCGGCGGCCTATTCGAATCCGGCGCATTATGTGCACAGCTCGCGCCGTATCGCCGAGGAGACGCCGGGCGCGGTTTGGGCCAACCAGTTCGACAATGTTGCCAACCGTATGGCGCATATCAAGACCACTGCGCCCGAAATCTGGGCACAAACTGGCGGCCGGATCGATGGCTTCACCTGTGCGGTTGGCACCGGGGGCACGCTTGCCGGCGTCGCCTTGGGATTGCGCGCGGAAAAACCCGATGTGACCATTGCGCTGGCCGATCCCGAGGGCGCGGCGCTGTACAATTATTTTGCCCATGGGGAATTGCGCGCCGAGGGGTCGAGCGTGTCGGAGGGCATCGGCCAAAGCCGCATCACCGCCAATCTCGACGGCCTGGCGGTGGACTCCCAGTTCCGTATCCCCGACGCCGAAGGTCTGCAATGGGTGCGACGGCTGAATGCCGAGGAGGGATTATGTCTCGGCTTGTCGTCGGGCATCAATGTCGCCGGCGCGGTGCGGCTGGCGCGGCAAATGGGGCCAGGACATATGATCGTCACCATTTTGTGCGACTCTGGCCTGCGCTATCTGTCGACCCTTTACAACGCCGAATGGCTGGCAAAAAAAGGCCTGACTGTGACATATTGACCACAATGCTCGACATTTCTCGGCGGGCGCGCTAAGAGCGTGTCATTACGCGACACGTTTCGTCCTCAGTCTTGCTGGTTTCCGTCGGCACTGGGGGCCGCTGCCGGGCAACGAAGCCGGTGGAAACGAGGAACAGCGAGGGTCTATGTCACTGCTGAAACGCAAGTTCGGCGCAACGCACGAGAATCTGGCCGCTTCTGCGGGCGGTCATGATGCGAGTGTGGATCGGGTCGGCGGTGACCAGCGTATCCGGGTTGGCCTGACCGGGCTCGCCGCAATATTTCTGCTCGTGCTGGTCGCCGCTGCTGGGCTACGCCCCGGCCCCGCCGGGCCAGCCCCGGAAGCCACCGGGGAGCCGCTGGCCGTGCTGGGCGTGGCACCCGGCGCCGGCCTTTCCGCCGTGGGCCGCGATGCGATCATATCGGCGAACGCACCGCCGACGCCGCTCGCGCCCGCTCCGCGTCCGACACGCGGTTAGTTTCTGCCGTATCGCTGCAACCCTTTGGGCTGCAAGGCGGTTTCGTGGCAACGTCCACAGCCTTCCCCAGGATCCGTCTTGTCCACCGTTTGTTGCGGTGGTTTCCGGCAGTTGACCCCAGAGTTATCCACAACTTCGAATTACCCTTTAAGATTCGAGCCCTTCCGGTTTCGAGGCGCATTTTCCCATGGTTCAACCCAATAATCGGAGCACTATCCCACGATAAACCATTGAGACCCACGTCAGCCCATGATATAGATTGTCCACAACGGGGGCGGGAACGTCATTGCGTGGTCGGGTTGATGCGTAGGTCCGGAAGTAGCCGGTAACGTTTGAGACAAGGTCGCCCACCCTCGTTGTAGGGGCGGTTGGTTGACGGACATTTCCTTCACTGGTTACTCGCTGAACGCGATCGACACGAAGAATCGCCTTTCGATTCCGTCGGAGTTCCGTGATGTGATCAAAGCCCGTTCGGGCACGTCGGACCTTTATGTTGGTCCGGCCAAGGGCTTTGATTGCCTTATCGCTTATGACGATACCCGGTACCGTGACCTGCAGGCCCGGCTTGATGCCCAAGATGTCGACGAAGAAAGCGTCGACGGGGCGATGCGGGCTATTGGTCTGTTCGGCGGCGCGCTCAGCTACAAGATCGATGAACCCGGCCGCATCGTCGTCACCGCGGGCCTGCGTGATCTGGGTGATTTCACGACCCACGTCTGGTTCATTGCCGGGGGCAAATGGTTCCAGATGTGGAACCCGTATCGCTTCCTCGAGCTGCCAGACCTGGAGCCACGCATGCGCCGCACGCTGCTGCGGGAGATGCAGGCCAAAGGGTTGCCGGTCGACGAGCCTGCGCGATGACCATGTCTCCACATATTCCCGTCTTGCTCGCCGAAACACTGGCGGCGCTGGCGATCCGCCCGGGCGACATTTACGTTGATGCCACGCTGGGGGCCGGCGGCTATCTGCGCGCCGTACGCGCTGCCGGGTCGGGCCTGACGATCGGCTTTGATCGTGATGCCAATGCGATCGCGCTCAACGTCGATCTGGCCAGTGTCGATGACGTGATTCTGATCAACCGCCCCTTTGCCGATATGCAGGCCGGGCTGGCCGACCATGGCATCGACGCAGTTGACGCCATCGCCTTCGATATTGGCGTTTCGTCGATGCAGATAGACCAACCCGAACGCGGTTTTTCCTTTCAGGCCGATGGCCCGCTCGACATGCGCATGGGCCAGGACGGCATGACCGCTGCCGATTTCATCAATGCCGCCAGCGAGGCGGAGATCGCCGATGTGCTGTTCAAACTGGGCGATGAGCCGGGGGCGCGTCGTATCGCCCGCGCCATCGTGCACGATCGCCCGCTGACGCGCACATCGGAGCTCGCGCGGTTGGTGCGTTCGGTGCTCGGTCACCAGCCGGGGGGCAAGGATGCAGCGACGCGCAGCTTCCAGGCGCTTCGCATCCATGTGAACGATGAATTGAGGCAGCTTGATGCCGGGCTGGCGGCGGCGGAGCGCCTGCTGCGGCCGGGTGGCCGGCTCGCCGTGGTCAGCTTTCATTCCGTCGAGGATCGCCGCGTCAAGATTTTCCTGCGCGACAGATCGGGCAGCGGGCCGTCGGGATCACGCCATTTGCCAATGGCACCGACGACGCGCCCACCGAGTTTCGAACGTCCGGCGCGCGCGGTGCGGCCATCCGGTGCTGAAGTTGCCGGCAACCCGCGCGCCCGGTCGGCGACATTGCGCGCCGCCGTGCGTACCGCCGCCCCTGCCTGGTCTGCACGGGCCGTGCCGGGTTCCTCTCAGTTGGTGAGATCAGCATGAGAAATTATGCCGGAACGGTAATTATGCTGGTCACCACCATGGTGGCGGCTGTCGGTTCCTATACGATCAACCTGCGGGTTTCGGGCGAACGCGCCGAAGTCGAAGCGTTGCGCAACCAACTCGTTGCCGACGCGCGCGAGATGCGCAACCTCCAGGCCGAACTGCGCACCCGCGCACGCTTCCCCGAATTGCAGCGCTGGAACGACAATGTGTTGCAGATGTCGGCGCCGGCCGCGGGGCAGTTCCTGCGCTCGCCGGTAGAGCTTGCGAGCTATGCCGCCGCGGCCGCTGTGCCCGTCGTATCTGCTGCAGACCGGCCCGACGTCGTCTATGCGGTTACCGCCCCCCAGACCGCGGCGCCCGTGACTGCGCCGCTTGTCGAAGTCAATTATCAGGCAGCGCCGGCACCCGCCGCCCGCCTCATCCGCGCTGGCTATGCTGTGCCGCAGCGCATGCCCGCTTCTGGCGCTGCATTGGAGCCGGCGCGCCCCGTGCCGGCGCTGTCTGAAACGCAGCGTCCCGAACTTGTGCAGCTGGCCCGGCACGAACCGCGCCCGGTCGCCCCGGCGCGCGAGTTGTCGCGTCCCGAGCCACGCAAGCAGGTGTCGCGTAAGGCGGTGCCAGTCACGGAAGCGTCGACCAGTGCTCTGGGCGCGCCGATCGATCTGTTGCCGCAAGGGGGACAGTAACCCGTCACCATGGCCGGACCGATGATCCTTGTTGCGGGCAAGCCCGCTCCTTCGCTGACGTCGCAACGCCCGCGTCCGGCCCCGGCCGTCCGCGCGCCGGCCACACCGCTCGCCGGCCAGCGCCAGGAAGCGCAGGGGCTGGCACGGCAGCGGCTGGTACTGTTGCTGCTGCTGTTCCTTGCCGTGCCGGTGGTGCTGGCGCTGCGGCTGGCTGACCTTGCGATTTTCGAAGCCCGCCCGGCAACGGCGCGCACTATCGCCAGCGCTGCGCCGCCCCGCGCCGACATAATTGACCGCAACGGCATCGAACTTGCCCGGACCTTCGAAGCCTATGCCGTGTCGGTCGAACCCCGTAAACTCGCCGGCGACCCGGCACTGTTGGCACGTAGTATTGCCGGGATTCTGAGCGACAAGACCGAAGGCGAAATTTATAGCGAACTGGCAAGCCGCAGTCAGTTTCGTTACATCGCCCGTCGGGTGTTGCCGTTCGAAGCCAAGCGCATCAACGATCTGGGTGAACCTGCCATCTTCCTGCGCCGCGAGGCCGAACGACTATATCCCAATTTCAATCTTGCCAGCCATGTCATCGGTTATACCGACGACAAGGGGCAAGGCGCTGTCGCGCTTGAAAAGGCTTTCGATGACCGGCTTCGCGACGACGGCATGCGCGGTGTGCCGTTGCAACTTGCGCTCGACGTCCGCGTCCAGCAGGCGCTCGAGCATGAATTGCGCAGCGTCTATCTCGACCAGCGCGCTGCCGGCGCCGCCGGGATCGTTTTGGATGTCGATACCGGCGAAGTTGTTGCGATGACCTCCCAGCCTGATTTCAATCCCAATGCCCCGGGCAAGTCCGATGATGCATCGCGGTACAATCAGGCGACCTTTGCGACGTTTGAACTTGGGTCGACCTTCAAGGCCTTTACCATCGCCAGCGGCATCGACTCTGGTGTCATCACCT
>JBMOFG010000118.1:0-6349 GCA_049314415.1 Polymorphobacter sp. | reverse complement strand
TGGCGGGCCGAGGCGCTCCGTCACGCCGGGCGCTTCGACGAGGCGCGCGAGGCGGTGCAGCGCGCGCGCCGGGCCTTCGCGTCGCTCGGCGAGGAGCTGCACGAGGCGCACGCGCTCCGACTGCTCGGGCACATCGACTCGGAGCAGGGGGCGGCCATCGAAGGGCGGCAGAGCGTCGCGCGCGCGCTGACGATCTTCGACCGCCACCCCGACGTGCTGGCGGACTGGCGGCAGCGCTTCAAATATATATTGGTTGATGAATATCAGGATACCAATATTGCCCAGTATCGCTGGTTGACCTTGCTGGCGACGCCGCGCTGCAACATCGCCTGCGTCGGCGACGATGATCAGTCCATCTACAGCTGGCGCGGCGCCGAAGTCGCCAATATCCTCAAGTTCGAAAAGGATTTTCCCGGCGCCACCGTCATCAAGCTGGAACAGAATTATCGGTCCACGGCGCAGATACTTGCCGCCGCCAACGGCCTGATCGCGCACAACAAGGGCCGCATCGGCAAGGCGCTGTTCACCACCGGCGACAGCAGCGCTGCGGGCGATCAGGTCAAGGTCATCGGCGTCTGGGACGGGCCGGAGGAAGCCCGGCTGGTCGGCGACAAGGCCGAACAATTGTCGCGCGACGGCGCCTCGCTCAACGACATGGCCGTTCTGGTGCGCGCCCAATTCCAGACCCGCGCCTTCGAGGACCGGTTTGTCAGTATCGGCCTGCCCTACAAGATCGTCGGCGGCTTCCGGTTTTACGAACGCGCCGAAGTCCGCGATGCCCTCGCCTATCTGCGCATCGTCACCTCGCCCAATGATGCGCTTGCCTTCGAACGCATCGTCAACACCCCCAAGCGCGGTTTCGGTGACAAGGCGATGCAGCGGCTGCACGCACTGGCCCGCGCCATGGACCGGCCCTTGCCACAGGCCGCCGCCGCTATTGTCGAAACCGATGACCTGACCCCTGCATCACGGCGCGCACTGAAAGCGCTGCTCGGCGATATCGCGCGCTGGCGCGACCAGGCCACCGAAGTGCCGCACGCCGAACTGGCACGAATCATTCTGGAGGAGTCGGGCTATGTCGCCATGTTACAGGCCGACAAATCGGTCGAAGCCGATGGCCGCATCGAGAACCTGATCGAACTGGCACGGGCGATGGAAGATTATCCGTCGCTCACCAGTTTCCTTGAGCATGTCAGCCTCGTTATGGATAATGACGCATCGGAAAATGCCGAAAAGCTGGCGGTGATGACACTGCACGCCGCCAAGGGGCTGGAATTCGACCATGTTTTTCTCGTCGGCTGGGAAGAAGGCGTCTTTCCCAGCCAGCGCGCGCTCGATGAAGGTGGCGGCAAGGCCCTCGAAGAGGAACGGCGGCTGGCCTATGTGGGGGTGACAAGGGCCAGGCGCAGCGCCACGATCAGCCATGCCGCCAACCGCCAGGTCTATGGCCAATGGACCGCCGCAATCCCGTC
Source organism: Polymorphobacter sp. (assembly GCA_049314415.1). Lineage (GTDB taxonomy): Bacteria > Pseudomonadota > Alphaproteobacteria > Sphingomonadales > Sphingomonadaceae > Sandarakinorhabdus. The sequence continues at coordinate 4,877 of JBMOFG010000118.1, read as the reverse complement.
GCGTTTCATCGCCGAATTGCCGGCCGCAAACATAGATGTGACAAGCACGATGAGTGGCGGACCCAGCCTGTGGCGCGCCGCGCTCGCTGGCGCCGGCCGGGGCGGTGATCCTTTCGGCGATGTCTCGCGCGGTACCGGACGCGGTCCCGGCTGGGCCCGCGCCGCCGGGCAGGGCGGCTTTGGCGAAACGGCGCTTGGCGGCCGCGGCCGGCCCGCGACACTCGATGTGCGCGCCAGCGCGGTTTCGGTCGGGCTGAAGGGCCGCAGTGATGTCGCGGTGGGATCGAAGGTCTTCCACAGCAAGTTCGGCACGGGTGTCATCACCGGCATCGACGGCAATAAGCTGGAGATCGATTTCGATCATGCCGGCGCGAAGCGGGTACTCGACAGTTTTATCGAAGTGGTCCCCGGCTGACTTCGGCGGACCCGCCGGGGCTGCGCGCGGAGCAGGCGTGCGGGGCTCTGGCCATTTTCGCATCGACATCCTAAGGCCCCGGCGTGTTCACCCTCCCTGCTCCGCTGCGCTACCGCGATTATCGCGCCTATTGGGTATCGCGCTTCCTAACAACGATTGCCGGGCAAATGCTCGTCATCGTCATCGGCTGGCAAGTCTATGACATTGCCCGCGAGACGCGCAGCCAAGGCGATTCGGCCTTCCTGCTCGGCATGATCGGGCTGGTGCAGTTCTTGCCGATGTTCGCGCTGACACTCGTCGTCGGGGTGATTGCCGATCGTGTTGACCGGCGCCACATCGCCCGTGCTGCCATCGCATTGCAGTTTCTATGTGCGGCGCTGCTCGCCTGGCTGTCGCTGTGCCATCAGGTGACGCTGCCGGCGCTGTTCGTGATCGCTTTTCTGATGGGTTTCGGCCGCGCCTTTGCCGGCCCGTCACTGTCGGCACTGGCGCCAAATCTGGTCCCGCGCGAAATCCTGCCCGCCGCCATCGCGCTCAGCGCGATCAGTTGGCAGACCGGCGCCGTGATCGGCCCGCCGCTGGGGGCCTTTCTCTATGCGCTTGATCCGGCCAGCCCCTATCTCATTGCTGCCCTGCTGTTTTTTGGCGCGCTGGCCGGATTGTTCGTCATTCGCCCGGTGCCCCGCCCTGAACCATCACCGCTGACACCATGGCGCAGCCTGGTCGAAGGGCTGGGCTATGTTAGCCACAACCGCATCGTGCTGGGGGCGATCAGCCTCGATCTGTTTGCCGTGCTGCTGGGCGGGGCGACTGCGATGCTGCCGGTCTATGCCCGCGACGTCTTGCATGTCGGTGTCGAAGGGCTGGGGCCGCTGCGCGCTGCCGCATCGGCCGGAGCGGCGCTAACTGCCGTGGCGCTGGCATTCCGGCCGATGGCCCGCCGCGTTGGCCCGGTGATGTTCCTGTGTGTTGGCATCTTCGGCACTGCAACAATCGTTTTCGGCCTGTCGACCAACCTCTGGCTGTCGCTCGCGGCGCTGGCGGTGCTCGGCGCGGCCGATATGATCTCGGTCTATATCCGGTCCTCGCTGATCCAGTTGCACACCCCCGATGCCATGCGCGGCCGGGTGTCATCGGTGTCGATGACCTTCGTTACCGCCTCCAACGAGCTTGGCGAATTCGAAAGCGGGCTGGCCGCTGCCTGGATCGGCCCTGTCGAAGCCGTGGTGGTAGGCGGGGTTGGAGCCGTCGCGGTTACCGCTATCTGGGCGTGGCAATTCCCCGAGCTGCGCCGTGCCGATCGTTTTCGCGATCCCGGAGACAATGATTTGCCAGCGCACCGGCGGGCATGATTTGTCGGGTGACGTGCCATGCCCTGCGGCCGTATAAAGGATCATCCCCCACGGAGTTTCCGCCATGAAGGCTGCCAACGTCCTCGCTACAATCGGCAACACGCCGCACATCCGTGTGTCGAAACTGTTTCCCGACGCTGAAGTCTGGATCAAGTCCGAACGCACCAACCCCGGCGGCTCGATCAAGGACCGCATCGCGCTTGCGATGATCGAGGCCGCCGAAGCCGATGGCTCGCTGCTTCCGGGTGGCACTATCGTCGAACCGACCAGCGGTAATACCGGCATCGGCCTCGCCATGGTCGCGGCGGTCAAGGGCTACAAGCTGATCCTGGTCATGCCTGAATCAATGTCGCTGGAACGCCGCCGGCTGATGCTTGCCTATGGCGCCAGCTTCGCGTTGACACCGCGTGAAAAGGGTATGAAAGGCGCCATCCAGCATGCCACCGAAATTGTTGCCGAAACCCCGGGCGCCTGGATGCCCGGCCAGTTCGAGAACCCGGCCAATATCGAGGTGCATGTCCGCACCACCGCGCAGGAAATCCTCGCCGATTTCACCGACACCCCGATCGACGCGATCATCACCGGCGTCGGAACCGGCGGACACATCACCGGTGTCGCCGAAGCGCTGAAGAAGGTCTGGCCCAAACTGAAAGTCTATGCCGTCGAACCGACGACATCGCCGGTGATTTCCGGCGGCCAGCCAGCCCCCCACCCCATCCAGGGCATCGGTGCCGGCTTCATCCCGGCGAACCTGCACACCCAATGCCTCGATGGCGTCATTCAGGTCGATCCTGCGGCCGCCAAAGAAATGGCGCTGCGCTCGGCCCGAGAAGAAGGTTTGCTCGTCGGCATTTCCTCGGGCGCCACCTTGCAGGCGATTGCCCAGAAACTCCCCGAACTTCCGGCCGGCAGCCGGGTTCTCGGCTTCAACTATGACACCGGCGAACGTTATCTTTCAGTGCCCGACTTCCTGCCCGCGGAATGACGATGCGCGGCATTTGGCGCGGGCTGGCAGCGCTTGGCATTTTGATGCCGCTGTTGGCGACTGCGGCAGTCTATTGGCTTTTCTACGACAATCGCCTGCCCGCTGGCAGTCATTTCCCGCTCGATCTTGCGGCGATCCGGGCAGAAGCCGACACGCTGCCGGGTGCGGTGCCAGACCGGATCGAAGTCGAAGTGCTGGCGTTCCGGCAGGCGCCGCGCATCGCCATGCAGGCAGGCGCCGACTGGGCGCCGGTTGACCTGATCTACGCCAGCTACCGCCTCGTCTGGCCCGACCGCAGCATCATCATCGACAGCGGCCAGGATGAAAAATCGGCGCAGGTCGCAGGCCTTACCGTCTTCGAACGCCCGGCGTGGCGGCGGCTGCAGGCGGCACTGCCGCTGGCCGACACGATTATCGTCACCCATGAACATTCTGACCATATCGGCGGCATTATCGCCAGCCCGGCACTCGCCACCGTGGCGCCGCGCGCGCTGCTGTTGCCCGAACAGGCGGCACTGCTACCGGCCAGGTGGCGCCGCATGGTCCAGCCACTGCATTATGACCGCCTCAAGGTTATCGCTCCGGGCGTAGTGCTCATCCGCGCGCGCGGCCACACCCCGGGTTCGCAGATGGTCTATGTGCGCCGCGGCGATGGCCATGAGTATATCTTCATGGGCGATACCGCGTCGCTGGCCGGCAATGTCGGCGAGGTGCGGGCCCGGTCCCGACTTGTCGGCGACTATCTGGCGAAGGAAGATCGCAGCGCCGTGCTGGGCCAGTTGCAGGCGTTACAGCAAATGGCGCTCGCCAATCCGCAACTGACGCTGGTTCCCGGGCATGACGGCAACGACATCGGCAAGATGATCAGCGCCGGCTGGTTGACGGCGCGCTTTCAACCGCAGCCGGCCGCGCTGCCCGCGACAAAAGGGCCGCCGGCCTGAGCTGCGGAGCGACAGCGGCGCTTTGCGGTCGGCTCATGGGCGACGCGACTTGGCTTCGCGCTCTTCCGACAGAAATGCGGAAAAAGGGTTGAGCCCGGGCTGCGGCGGGCGCCCGGCGGCGATGTGGCGCAGTTGGGCGTAATACCAAGCCTGTGCCGAAAAACCGTTCATCGCCTTGACCAGCTTAAACGGCGAATTGGGTCCCAGCCACCCCGGCCCGATCCGCAACGATTGTTCCGGGCGCGGCAGTTCCTCGCTATGCCCATCGAGAAGTTCGGCAACCGCTTCAGGGGTCGCGCACAGTGGGCGGGCAACGCCGATCATCGCAATGCCATCGACAACGGCGCTGTCCATGGCGCGCAGGGTACGAAAGCCGCCGGTTACCAGCAATGGCGGCGTGCGCCCGGCCATCAACGCCTTGGCAAGATCGACGAAATAGGCCTCGCGCGCTGCAGTCGAGGCCTGTTTGGGAATTTCGGGCGGCTCCATGCCGGCAAAATCCATCATCGCCGGCTGTTCATAGCTGCCCCCCGACAGTTCGAGCAGATCGATCCCCAGATCGGCGAGCATCGCTGCCACGCCGATACAGTCTTCAAAGGCAAAGCCGCCCTTCTGGAAATCGGCACTGTTGAGCTTGACCCCAACGCCGAAATCTTGGCCGACTGCGACGCGCACCGCCTTGATCGCTTCAACGAGGAACCGCGCGCGATTCTCCAGACTGCCGCCCCAAGCGTCATTGCGGCGGTTGGCGAGCGGCGACAGGAATTGCGACAGCAGATAGCCGTGAGCGGCATGAATCTGCACGCCATCGAACCCGGCTTCGCGCGCCACCACCGCAGCATTGGCAAGCGCGCGATCAGATCGAGAATCTCCTCTTCGGTCAGCGGGACCGGCATGCCGAACATGCCGCCGGGCAGGCTCAACGGCACCGCCGATGGCGCCTTGGGGGCGGGGTTAACGGTCTTTTGCGTCTGGCGGCCGGCATGGCTGACCTGCACCCAGGCCCTTGTGCCATTTTCGGTCGCCGCCGCCGCCCAGCGCGCCCAGGCCGCCTTTGCATCGGCAGCTTGCGGGCCTTCGACAATGACATTGCCGGGGCGTTCGAGATGCAGGCGGTCGATCTGGACATTGCCGGTGATCGACAGGCCCAGCCGCCCCGCCGCCCAGCGCCGGTAGAGCCGGAC
>JBMOFG010000117.1:0-6360 GCA_049314415.1 Polymorphobacter sp. | reverse complement strand
CCCTTCTTTTAACAGATTGAAAACATTGAATATGTGGCGGAGTCGGAGGGATTCGAACCCTCGGATCCAGTTACCCAGATCGGCAGTTTAGCAAACTACTGGTTTCAGCCGCTCACCCACGACTCCGCGAAGGCGCGGCTATAACCGGCCTTGGCCGGGCTTGGCAACCATTGTTGCGCACATGGCGGTGCAGAAAATCGCCCCAATCGCCGATTGGTCTAGCGGCCGATGCTGGCATAGGCGATACCGCGGCGTGCCATCTCGTCCGGGCGGTAGACATTGCGCAGATCGGCGATGGCGGCGGTCTTCATCAACGTCTTGACGCGGTCCATGTCGAGCGCCCGGAAAGCATCCCATTCCGTCACCAGCACGGCGACATCGGCGCCGGTCAGGCAGGCATAGGGATCGGCGGCATAATCGACATTGGTCAGCACGAGCCTGGCCTGCTCCTCGCCCTCCGGATCAAAGGCCCGGATGCTGGCACCGGCGTCCTGCAGCGCCTGAATGACCGCGATGGCAGGTGAATCGCGCATGTCATCGGTGTTGGGCTTGAAGGTCAGGCCAAGCACCGCCACCATCTTGCCACGTACATCGCCGCCGGCCAGCGCGATGACCTTCTTGGCCATGGCGCGCTTGCGCTGGTCATTCACCGCCGCAACGGTTTCGACGATGCGGACCGGCGCGCCGGCATCCTGGGCGGTCTTGATCAGCGCCAGCGTGTCCTTGGGGAAGCAGCTGCCGCCATAGCCCGGGCCGGCGTGCAGAAATTTGCTGCCGATGCGGTTGTCGAGCCCGATGCCACGCGACACATCCTGAACATCGGCGCCCACTGCTTCGCAAAGGTCGGCCATTTCGTTGATGAACGAGATCTTGGTCGCCAGGAATGCGTTGGCGGCATATTTGATCAGCTCTGCCGTGCGTCGTGTCGTGAACAGGATCGGGGACCGGTTGAGAAACAGCGGGCGGTACAATTCGGTCATCGCGTCGCGCGCGCGCGGATCTTCAGTGCCGACGACGATGCGGTCGGGGCGCTTGAAATCGCCGATGGCAGCGCCTTCGCGCAGGAATTCGGGGTTGGAAACCACGGCGAATTCGGCCGCCGGATTGGCTTCGCGGATAATGCGTTCCACTTCGTCACCCGTGCCGACAGGGACGGTCGATTTGGTGACGATGACCGTATAGCCCTTGATCGCCAGCGCGATTTCGCGGGCTGCGGCATAGACATAGCTGAGATCGGCATGGCCATCGCCACGCCGTGACGGTGTGCCCACTGCGATGAAAATGGCTTCGGCATTGGCAATGCCGCTTTCAAGTTCGGTCGTGAAGGTCAGGCGGCCGGCCTTGGCATTGCCGGTCACCAGCGCGTCAAGGCCCGGTTCGAAGATCGGCATGATGCCGTTGTTGAGCCGGTCGATCTTTGCCGGATCCTTGTCGACGCAGATGACGTCATGGCCGAAATCGGCAAAGCACGCCCCGGAGACCAGACCGACATAGCCCGAACCGATCATCGCGACGCGCATGCGGAACCCTTTGTTGTTGCCATGGGAAAACCAGGTTTTCTTAACCGATGTCCCCGTGGCGTTAGCATGGCCAAGGGGCCGACGAAAAGCCATGCAGCGCAAAACTTGTCGGCTGCCCATTCGCGTCATCGGCTGTTAAGCTTGAATCCATAATAGTAAGGCTTCGGCCCGTGTGGAGAAGAACATGAAGTTTGCTGCTTTGATGGCGAGTCTGCTGCTGGTCACTCCGCTGGTCACTGTCGCGCAGCCGGCGTCGGTTTCCGCTCCGATAGCGGCGCAGCCGGCGCCATTGCCGCCGGCCGTGCCGCCGACCTATGCTGAAGAAGACGTTTTACGGGCGGCCGAGGACGTGTTCGGCAAGGGCGCCGAGAGCCTTGCCGAGATTTTGCGGCGCAGCTTCAAGGCCTATGGCCAGCCTAACGGTTACATCGTCGGCAGAGAAGCCGGCGGTGCGATGATCTTCGGGCTGCGCTATGGCTCGGGCACGCTTTACCACAAGGTTGAAGGGCAGATGCCGGTGCACTGGACCGGCCCGTCGGTAGGGTTCGACATCGGCGGCGACGGTTCCAAGACCTTTGCGTTGGTCTATAATCTCAACAATAGCGAAGACCTGTTCCGCCGCTATCCGGCGGCTGAAGGCAAAGCCTATCTGATCGGCGGGTTTGCCGCCAATTACCTGCAACGCGACAATGTCATCATTGTACCAATCAAACTGGGTGTCGGCTGGCGGTTGGGGATCAACGCGGGTTACATGAGATTCTCGAAAAAAGGTAAAATCTTACCCTTTTAGCTGCCCCAGCAGCGGCTGGCCGGCCTGTAACCGCGCGATATTTTCAATCAGCCGGCCAAAAACACGCTGTGAGGTTTCGGGGCAACTCCATGAGAGGTGCGGGGTCACCCGGGCGCGGGGATGGCCGATCAGCCAATGGCCGGCGGGCAGCGGTTCGGGTTCGGTGACATCGAGCGAGGCCCAGAGCCTGTCCTTGTCGAATTCGGCCTTCAAGGCATCGTCATCGATGATGGCGCCGCGGGCGATGTTGATGATGTGCGCCTGGGCCTTCATGCGGGCGAGAAATTCAGCGCCGACCAGCCCGCGGGTGTTGGCATCGATAGGTGCCGCGATAACCAGATGGTCGGCGCGCGCTGCAAGGTCGGCGATCGGCACCAGCGTCACGTCGGGGTCGGGCGACGGCGCTGCCGAATGGCGCGTCGCGATAATCTTCATGTCGAAGGCTTTGGCATAGCGCGCCACCTGCAAGGCGATGGAGCCGAGCCCGAGCAGGCCGAGGGTACGACCGCTCAACGATCCGAGTGGCCGGTTGATCATGGCATTGCGATCGGGCCAGGCATCGCCTGGTTGCAGCGTGATTTCCGCCAGCCGCTTGGCCTGAGCCAGCATCACCGCCAGCACATATTCGGCGATGGGAATCGAGTTGGTACCTGATGCGCTGGCCACCACCGGCGCCTCGAACAGCCAGTCGGGGTAATCATCGAGCCCGGCGCTGGCGATCTGCACCAGCTTTGTTGTGCCGGGCCAGCCGACCGGGCGCGGCGCATTGGCAACGGCGCGGGTGTCGCCTTCGCCATGGATGACAAAAAGTACATCGGCATTAACGGGCAGGTTCCAGCGGTTTTCCAGCGGCACATGATCAGCGCTGGTCACTCCGGGCAGGCCGGCGACCATTGCCGACATGGCGGGTGCAAACTGATGGACGACGCGCATGCTGATTCCCCGTTGTTTTTGCCATGCTAACGCCAGCGGGCCGGTTTCGCCATCTTGTCCTGCCACACTTTCCCCCGCTATGGGAAAAGGGTTCGTTACGCCCCTGTTCAGGAAACCGCTCGTCATGGCCGAAATCATCGTCACCACCCGCGAAGGCAAGGAAATCACCCTGGCGGCCAAGCCCGGCATGTCGGTCATGGAAATCATTCGCGATGGCGGTATCGATGAATTGCTGGCGTTATGCGGCGGCTGTTGTTCGTGTGCGACCTGCCACGTCTATGTCGACGCCGGCGATGCCGGTACCGCCGGTGCCGATGAAACCGACCTGCTCGACAGTTCAGATCACAAGAAACCCAATTCCCGCCTGTCGTGCCAGATCGCATTTACTGCTGCGCTCGATGGCCTGAAGGTCACCATCGCGCCGGAAGATTGATAAAGGTGTCTCCCCTCGGCGCCGCGACGGCGCTGCGGCTGGTCCTCGCATCGGCCAGTCCGCGCCGGGTTGAACTGCTGGCCCGGCTTGGCCTGGTGCCCGATGCGATCGACCCGGCCGATATCGACGAAACACCCGGTAAGGCCGAAACACCGCGCGCCCATGCCGAACGGCTGGCGCGCGAGAAATGCGCCGTCGTGGCGGCGCGTCATCCCGGCGCGCTGGTGCTCGCCGCCGATACGGTTGTCGGCATCGGCCGCCGTATCCTGCCCAAGGCAGAGGATGAAGCGACCGCGCGTGCCTGCCTCGCGCTGCTGTCGGGCCGACGCCACCGGGTGGTGACCGCGGTGGCGCTGGCCGATGCCCATGGCCGCATCCGCCAGCGCACCAGCGAAACCATCGTTACCTTCCAGCGGCTAGACAGCGCTGCCGTCGACACGCTGATCGCGGCGGGGGACTGGCGCGGCAAGGCGGGGGGCTATGCCCTCCAGGGCAGCGCCGAAGCCTGGGTGCGCTGGCTTTCGGGGAGTTGGTCGGGTGTCGTCGGGCTGCCGCTTTGTGAAACCCGGGCGCTGCTGGCCGCGGCGGCATGAGCGCTGAAATTCTCATCGAACGCGGCATCGGCGCGACACGGGCGCTGGTCATCGATGGCGGCGCTGTAATCGCCGCGCATTTCGAACGGGATGACGACGGCCCGGCGGCGGGCGCCGTGCATGTCGCGCGGTTGACGAAAATTCTTGAAGCCGGCCGGCGCGGCATCATGCGGCTTGCTGCGTATGAAGGCCTGATCGAGCCCTTGCCCTATTGCCCCGAAGGCGGATTGCTGCGGGTCGAGGTCACCCGTGCCGCGCTGCACGAAACCGGGCGGCCGCGGCTTGCCAAGCTGCGCAACGTCGAAGGCGATGCAGTCGTGGAAGGCGAAGTGCGCGCCGGGTCCGACCTTGCGGTTCGACTGGCGGCGCAGGGGCGGCTGGTCCGCCTGTCAGGTCCCGGCGCAGACCGGTTGGAGGCAGCCGGGTGGAGCGAGATCGTCGAGGCGGCGCGCAGCGGCCTTGTCGCGTTCGCCGGGGGCCTTTTGACCATCAGCCCCACGCCCGCAATGACAGTGATCGACATCGACGGTCCGGGCGATCCCGAAGAACTCGCGCTTGCCGCAGCGAGCGCAGTGGCTCGAGCTATCATGCGTTTCGATATCCAAGGGTCGATCGGCGTCGATTTCCCGACGCTGGAAGGCAAGGCGGCGCGGGCACGGATCGGTGAATTGCTCGATGCGACTTTGCCGGCACCGTTCGAGCGCACAGCCGTCAATGGCTGGGGCTTTGTCCAGATCGTGCGCCCCAGGCGACGGGCAAGTTTTGTCGAGGCGGTGCGCGCGCCAGGGTTCGCCGCGCTGGAACTGTTGCGCCGCGCCAGCCGCAGCGGGTCCGGTAATCGCACGTTGGCGGCACATCCGGCGGTCATCGGCTGGCTGGAACGCCGCCCGGGTCTGGTACGGGAACTGGCTCAAAATCTGGGCGGCGACGTCGCCTTGCATGCCGACCCTGCGTTGGCCATGGTGGCAGGCGATGTCCATGCGTGAAAAACTGCCCGAAAAAGCCTGTGCCTTTTGTGGCAAGGGCCCCCGCGTCGCAGCTTATGCACCTTTTTGTTCGCCTGGCTGCCAGGACCGCGACCTGCTGCAATGGATGCGCGGCGGCTATGCGCTGCCGGTGAGCGACAATGAAGACGAACTTTCCGACATCGGGCGTCTGGACAACAACGATTTGGACGGCTAGACGCCTGCCTCCGCACCGGCTTACCCCGCCGGCTGCATGATGGGCCCGGGTAGCTCAGGGGTAGAGCAGGGGATTGAAAATCCCCGTGTCGGTGGTTCAAATCCGCCCCCGGGCACCATATTTTCCAATATATTAGCTGAAGTCTCGTCATCCGCACCCTTGGTCGGGGCAAATGGCGGTGAGTCGCGTCTGCGAAGTCCATGCCCAACCCGCGCGGACAGTATTGATTGGATTGATATCGACGTGCGGGCAGTGCGAGAGCATCCTCTTGCTTTCTGGCCACTGATTTTCCTGATGGTTTGGATGTCGGTTCCGGCGTGCCCGCTTCAAGTGACCGCCGTGTGCCGCACGGCATGGGATATGAAGATGTTGGGCTTGGTGCCACCCGAAATTGCGGCGTGACCGAGGCCGCTTTCATGGAGCAATGGTTTCACGATACCGGCGGGGTCTTGCCCTTGCTGCTTTCACACCATAGGAAACCGCGACTGCCTGCCCTGACAAGTCCGGCATTGTTTTGCACGACACCCGGCATTGCCCGTGCCCTGTGGCGAAGGGTTGATACGTCGGAGGGCCATTGTTGGGAGCGATCATGCGCATTTTGCCGTTATGCGCGTTGAAATACTGGTGCCAGACGGGGTCCGGTGAAACAAAGGCTGCCTGATCGGTTTGCACCGCGTTATGGTCGGATTGTTCAGAAAGAAGGGGTGAGCAGCAAAAAGACATTGTTTGACGTATATTGAACTACCACGCGCCCGTAGCTCAGTTGGATAGAGCGCGGGACTTCTAATCCTGAGGTCGCAGGTTCGAATCCTGCCGGGCGCACCATTTGCGAACAAAAGGACGAACTTCTCCATTGGTGTGCAGGGCGGTGACAAAACCAGCCACGGGAACGCCGGCGGTTTGCTGAGC
>JBMOFG010000116.1:0-6377 GCA_049314415.1 Polymorphobacter sp. | reverse complement strand
CAACGACATGCGCTGGCGCCGCGTCGATCTGAAGACCACCGGGCTGCTCGCCAATGTCATGGCCAAACAGGACGCCCGCGCCGCCGGCGCCTTCGAAGCCTGGCTTGTCGGCCCCGATGATGTCGTCCGCGAAGGCAGTTCGACCAACGCCTGGATCGTCAAGGACGATGTGCTGATCACGCATCCGCTTTCGGAATCAATTCTGCCAGGGATTGCCCGCGCCGCGTTGCTGCGGCGCGCCGCCGAGGCTGGCATGACCATTGCCGAGCGACGCTTCAGTCTCGCCGAAGCCCTTGCCGCCGATGAAGCGCTGCTGACCTCGACCACGGCACCGTTGCTGCCGGTGGTAACGATCGACGGTTGCCCGATCGGTACTGGCAGCCCCGGACCGCTCGCGGCGCGGTTGGCGGCGCTGGTATGGAACGATATCGCGGCGCAGACGGGCTGGCTGGCACCGGCCAGACACGAATAGGGCGAACCGGCGGGCTCCCCCTGCCGGGACTTTGCGGTGATCGACGCTTACATCATCGGTGGCGGCGGCATATCGCCGGCCATGCCGCCGCGCTTGCCGCGCCGGTGCTGCATCCGGTTCTCCATCCGCGATTTCATCGCCCGGGCATCAATGACAAAGGCCTTTCGATCGGCCACCGACAGCTTGACAAACCCTGCCAGCATCGCCGCCTGATGGCGTTCGCGGTTGGCGTTCGCAGCGTTGCGTTCATCATCGAGCGCGCGCTTCAGTGCGGCGCTGTCCAGCTTGTCGGCTTCGAGCAGGGCGAGCATACGGTCGCGCGCCGCCTTGACCTGCAGCATCTCGGCGCGGCGGTCACCACCGGCACGCATTGCCTCCATCATCGTCTTGCGGCCAGCTTCGCTCATCGACGCGAACATCGCGCGGCCGTGCATGCGACCACCGCCTGCGCCGGGACCGCCGATCGGCGCCATGCCAGGCAGCGGCGGCGGAAGCCGAGCCTGGGCGACGGCTGGCGCCGCATTGGCAAGCATGAGGGCGATAATCGCTCCGGCCCTGGCAAGAATCTTCATATCACGTCATCCTCATCAACGGTCGGCGTAAACACACTCGCAAACACATCGGCATCGCTGCCAAGGGCATTGCCTTCCGCCGTGGCCAACTGCAGGGCGGTTTGGGTCGAAACATTTTCAAGGCCCGGGTCCGCTGCGGGTGTGAACGGTGCCAGAAAGGCAATGCCGGCGGCGATGGCGGCAGCGAGGAACCCGCCAGCCAACCAGCGCCGCGCCGGCACTGGCACTTCGGCAGGGAGGCGGGTGATGGCGGCAAGATCGATTCGGGCCGACACCGAAGCAACCGCCCAATCAGCCAGCAGACCATCAAGCTGCCGCGCGTCCGCCAGTGCACTGGCCACCACGACATCGTTTTCGGCCAACGCCAGCAGCGTCGCGGCCTCGGTCACCGGCCAGCGGGTCGCATCGGCACCACAGATGGCGATGATTTCCAGAGCGCGGTCGCGCATCACGAGTTTGATTCCATTTCAATCAGCCTTCGTAACTCTGTACGGGCACGGCCCAATAATCCCTCGACCGCCTTTGGCGTGGTTTCCAGCGCATCGGCGATTTCGGCCATGCTCAGGCCATCGCCGTGGAACATCGCGAGCGCTGCCCGCTGGCGCGGCGCCAGCGTCGCCATGGCACCATCAAGCCGGGCGCGGCGATCGTTGAGCGCCGCCTGTTCAAACGGGTCCGGGGCGCTGCACGCGACCTTATCGGCCTCCGACAGCGGCGCAACCAGTTTGACCGCGCGGCGCCGGTCAAGGCACAGGTTGACGACAATGCGGCGGAACCAGCCTTCGACAGAGCCGCGCGCCGGATCATAGCGCGCCGCCATCGTCCACATGCGGGTCAGCGCCACTTGGACGACGTCCTCGGCGCCGACGCGATCATTGAGCGTGCGATCGGCAAGCCGCAGCCCCGGCGCCTGCAACGCCCGCACCAGATGGGCGAACGCCGCCATATCGCCATCTACGATAGGCGCCATCAGTAGCGCCAGCGGCGTATCGGCGGTCACCGCCGGCGGAAAGGGCAAGGGGCGCATCTGAAACCCCTACGCGCCACGCGCTGAACTTCCCCCGAACGCTACAGGTTCGGCCCGCGCGTCGGCTTCACATCCCAGCCCTGGCCCTTGCTGAGCAGCGCCCCCAGATCCCCCGCGCGGCCCGCGGTGATGCGTTCATTTTGGATATGGACTTCGGCTTCGAAGCTTGGCGCCGGGTCGCAATAGAGCACGCCCAGCGCCTTGGGAAATTCCCCAAACGGCATTTCGACGAGCAGCTGCGCCAGCAGGTGATTAGTCTCGTCATGGAGCAGCACCTGCGAGACATTGCCATCGACAATATCGATGACCGACAAACGAACATGTTCGCGATCGAGACGCAGCCCCTTGCTGCCATTGGCGAAGAGCAAAGGCTTGCCATGCTCAACCCAGATCTGGTTGGCCGGGGCCTCTTTCTTGGCAGTGAACTTGGCGAAGACATCGTCATTGTAAACGACGCAATTCTGAAAGATCTCGACAAAGCTAGCGCCCTTATGGGCGTGGGCGCGCTTCAGCACTTCGGGCATGTTCTTCTGGGCCGTATCGATGGTGCGCGCCACAAAACGCGCGCCGGCGCCCATGGCGAAGGCGCATGGCGCCAGCGGCCGGTCGACCGAGCCGAACGGCGTTGTTGGCGACTTGGTGCCAATCTGCGAGGTCGGCGAATATTGCCCCTTGGTCAGGCCATAGATCTCGTTGTTGAACAGCAGCAGCTGCACATCGAGATTACGGCGCAACAAGTGCAGCATATGGTTGCCACCGATGCTCAAGCCATCGCCATCGCCTGTGACGATCCAGACATCGAGATCGGGGTTGGCGAGCTTGATCCCGGTCGCGATCGCCGGCGCCCGGCCATGGATGGTATGGAAGCCATAGGTTTCCATATAATAGGGAAAGCGCGACGAGCAGCCGATGCCCGAGACAAACACGGTGTTTTCACGCGCCGTACCGATGTCGGGCATGGTGCGCTGTACCGCCTTCAAAATGGCATAGTCCCCGCAACCGGGGCACCAGCGCACTTCCTGATCGGAAGCCCAATCTTCGGGCTTGGTGGCGGGCGCAATGGGCGTGATGGCGTTCATTTCAGCATCTCCGCAATGGCGGCTTCTATTTCGGCGATCTTGAAGGGTTGCCCGCTGACCTTGTTGAGCGGCCTGGCATCGACAAGAAACTGGTCGCGCAGCAGCGTCTTCAGCTGGCCGGTGTTCATTTCGGGCACCAGCACCTTGTCGAAGCCCTCGAGCAGCGCGCCAAGGTTGGCCGGGAACGGCCACAAATAGCGGATGTGGACATGCGCCACGTCATGTCCCGCCGAGCGGGCCCGCTGCACGGCCTTGCGAATGGGGCCATAGGTCGAGCCCCAACCGACGACAACCAGCTTGCCCGTCTCGTTGCCGACATCGACCTGCTGCGCTGGGATGAACTTGGCTACCCCGTCGATCTTGGCTTTGCGAATGTCGGTCATCGTCTGGTGGTTGGCAGGCTCATAATTGATGTTACCGGTATCGACCGCCTTTTCGATGCCGCCGATGCGATGCATCAACCCCGGCGTCCCCGGGCGGATCCAGCGGCGGCCCAATGTTTCGGGGTCACGCGCATACGGCAGCACCCGGCCATCGGGCTCGGGCTCCTCGGTAAAATGCGCCGGGAACGGGGTGTAATCCTTACGGTCGGGCACGCGCCACGGTTCGGCAGCATTGGCGATATAGCCATCGGTGAGCACCATCACCGGGGTCATGAACTGGGTGGCCAGCCGGCACGCCTCGATCGCGACATCGAAGCTGTCGGTCGGGGAGCGCGCCGAGATCACCACCAGCGGGGCATCGCCGTTACGGCCATAGACCGCCTGATAGAGGTCAGACTGTTCGGTCTTGGTCGGCAGACCGGTCGATGGTCCGCCGCGCTGCGAATTGACGATGACCAGCGGCAGTTCGGTCATGATGGCAAGGCCCATCGCCTCGCCCTTGAGCGCGATGCCGGGACCGGACGATGAGGTGACGCCCAATTGGCCGGCATAGCTGGCGCCGATCGCCGAACAGATGGCGGCAATCTCGTCTTCGGCCTGAAATGTGGTGACGCCAAATTCCTTCAACCGCGCCAGATGGTGGAGGATCGGCGAGGCAGGGGTGATCGGGTAGGAGCCGAAGAACATCGACAGGCCGGCGAGATGAGCGCCAGCCACCAGCCCCAGCGCCAGCGATTCACCGCCCGTGATGGTGCGGTAATGCCCCGGCTGCGCTTCGGCCGCATCGACATGATATTGTTTGAGCGGCCCGCCGATTTCGGCTGTCTCGCCATAGGCATGGCCGGCGTTCAAGGCGGCGATATTGGCATCGGCAAGGATCGGGTTCTTGGCAAACTTGGTCTTCAACCAATCGACCAGCGGCGCGCGATCACGGTCGAACATCCACAAGGCCAGCCCCAGCGTCCACATATTCTTGCAGCGCAGCGATTCCTTGTTGCCAAGACCAAAGGGTTTCACCGCTTCCAGCGTCAGCGCCGAAATGTCGAAGGCCATAACCTGCCAGTCGTTCAATTCGTCTGTATCAAGCGGATTGACCGCATAACCAGCCTTGGCAAGGTTGCGCGGACCGAATTCGCCGCTGTCGATAATGGCAAGGCCTCCACGGCGCAGTGCCTTGATGTTGGTTTTCAGCGCCGCCGGGTTCATCGCTACCAGCACATCGGGTTCATCCCCTGCCGTCTCGATATCGATCGAGCCGAAATTAATCTGAAAGGCCGACACGCCGAAGGTTGTGCCTTGCGGCGCCCGAATTTCGGCGGGGAAATCGGGGAAAGTCGACAGGTCGTTGCCGGCCAGCGCGGTCGATAGAGTGAACTGCCCCCCGGTCAACTGCATCCCGTCGCCCGAATCACCGGCGAAGCGGACGACGACCGCTTCGGGATGGGGCAGATTATCGGCCGGGGGTTGCGGAATGTCGCTGGTCTGGAACGAGGTTGCCATCATCTTGTCCGCCAAAGTTTGCGCAACGGTGTTACGCTTCTCGCCCGCGCCGGGCCAAGCGCAAATTCAACAGTGGCCAATTTCAAAAGAGAATGCGTAATCTTGCGCCGTTCGCCATTGCGCGATCAGACCTGCCGCGTGGCGGCGGGCGATGATCATCGCATCTCCCGCATAACCCCCTCCCAGGGTTGCTGCGAGGGCAATGCCGCGCGAACGGCAGGCGCGGACCACCATGGCATCACGCGCCGCCAAACCGGCATCGCTGAGCGCCAGCCGGCCGAGCCGATCATCGCGATGCGGGTCGACGCCGGCCTGGAACAGCACTAGACTGGGGCGTTCGCCATCGAGCAACAGGGGCAGTTCAGCCGCCAGCCGATCGAGATAGGCGGCATCATCGGTGCCATCGGGCAATTCGACATCGCGAAAGCTGCGCGCCTTGCGCACGGGAAAATTGCGCGCTGCATGCATCGAAAAAGTCAACACATCCGAGCGGCCGGCAAAGATAACCGCGCTGCCATCGCCCTGATGGACATCAAGATCGATGATCAGGATACGGGACACCGCTCCTTCGGCCACAAGGCGATTGGCGGCGATGGCAAGATCATTGGTGACGCAATAGCCCGCCCCGCCATCGGGGAGAGCATGGTGGCTACCCCCGGCGCCATTGGCCGCATAACCATAGCGCAGCGCATGCAACGCGGCAGCCCAAGTGCCGCCCGCCACTGCCAGCGTACGCCGGGCCACCGCCGGCGTAACTGGGAAACCGATTCGACGTTCGCGCACCGGGTCGACTGTCGCTTCCAGAACTGCCGCGACATAGTCAGGGTCGTGCACCGCCTCCACCCACTGCCGGGGCATCGGGTCGGGCACGTGGCGCGCCACTGCCTGCCCCATCTCCGCCAGTGCCGGCAGCAACAGCGCGTATTTGGCCATCGGGAAGCTGTGCCCGGTCGGCAGCGCCGCGGCATAGTCGGGATGATGGAAAAGCGGCAGTAGCGCGCCGGTCACGATCGCGGCTTGCCCGTCACGCCAGCGCGCGCGACGCCATTTCCAGCACGTCCTTGCTCACTCCCGGGCTGGCGACGATGCGTTCAAGCTGCGCCCGCATCAGCACGCCGCGCGCCGCATCGAAGCGCCGCCAGCGCCCCAGCGGTACTATCTGACGTGCCGCGCTTTGCGGGTTGATGCGGTCGACCGCCAGCAGCTGGTCGGCCAAAAGGCGATAACCCGCCCCGCCGGCGACATGAAACTGGCGTTGATTGGCTGAAAACGCCCCGACGAGGGAGCGCAGCCGGTTGGGGTTGGAGATGCTGAAATCCTTATGAGCGAGCAATTTTTCGACCT
>JBMOFG010000115.1:0-6386 GCA_049314415.1 Polymorphobacter sp. | reverse complement strand
CCTTCATGGCGTGCTGGAACTCGACAACCTCGCGGGCGCATTCGAGCTCGCGTTCTTTGCTGATCATGCCGCCGAGCCGGTCGGCAAAGGCATCGGACCAGCGCTTCACCGTCGCAATGCCTTCGGGCGAGATGCTGCCATCGGCTTCGCCGATACCGATCTGGCTGGCGATGACCGCGACCGGCAGCGGAATGGCGAAGTCACGCACGAAATCGATGCGGTCATCGGCCGGGAAGGCGTCGACAAGACGTTCGACAATGGCGCGAATCTCGGCCTCGATGGCGTCGACGCGCTTCATCGAAAACGCCAGATTGACCAACTTGCGAAAGCGCGTGTGCACTGGCGGGTCAGCGGTCAGCAGGGTGTTGCGCTGTGGCCAGCCTTTTTCAAGCTCGGCGGTGACGTCCGGGTCGGCCGAGCGCTGCCCGGCAAGCAGATCGCTGAAGTCACTCGAAAAATCCTCGACCCGGCCCGTCGCTTCGGCGACCAGATCATAGGAGGACACGAGGGTGATGTTGGTACCGGGCAGCACCATCACCGGCCGCTCGGCGATCGCTGCCTGATAATAGGCAAAGGGATCGGCAAGCACCTCGGGCATGAAGAGGCTGG
Source organism: Polymorphobacter sp. (assembly GCA_049314415.1). GTDB lineage: Bacteria > Pseudomonadota > Alphaproteobacteria > Sphingomonadales > Sphingomonadaceae > Sandarakinorhabdus. The sequence continues at coordinate 5,777 of JBMOFG010000115.1, read as the reverse complement.
TGGTGTCGAGATTGATCTTGGTCATGGCGACAAGGCTAAGGCGCTTAGCCCCCCGATGGCGACGCTGATTAGTAACAGGGAGGCGGCGTCAGCCGGAGGTTTGACCTCAGGGCATCAGCCCGGCATTTGAGACGCGAATTCGGCCAGATCGAAATAGTCGCGCCACTGGCTGATCTTGCCGCCCTCGATGATGAAAACCCCCATCACCCGAATGACAACGCGCTTGCCGGCGATGAGAAAACGGTCGGTGCGTTCGGTCATCACGACATTGCCGTTGCCGGCGATATGGTGGATTTCGAATTCGGCGGCGCTCACGGCAAAGCCGGTCAGAAAGGCCTTGAAGGCAGCGATCCCTTCGACCGGTGCCATCGGGATATTATGGTAGAAGATATCGTCGCTGAGCGCGGCGGTGACCGCGTCCCAATCCATCCGGTCCCAGGCCGCGCAGAAATCACGGACGATGGTGATGGCGGCAGTGTCGGTCATGGGGGATTCTCCTGAAGGCTTTAGGGATGTGCCATCGCCCCGCCGTCGACGACAATGCCATGGCCGCTGACAAAGCCGGCATCGGCACTGGCGAGAAAGGCGATGACATTGGCGATGTCCTGCGGTGTACCAATGCGTTTGAGCGCCGCCTTGTCGCGCCACAGGCTTTCAAACGCGGGCATGGCGGCAAAGGCCGGCGCGGTGATGCCGGTCAGGATGGCGCCGGGCTGCACGCAATTGACCGTAATACCGAACGGCCCCAATTCGGTGGCGAGCGAGCGCGTCAGCCCCAACACGCCGTGTTTCGACGCCGCATAGGCCGCCATGCCGGCGTCGCCATGATCGGACATAACCGAGCCGATGGTGATGATGCGACCCTGGCGGCTGACCTTGAGCGCTGGCAGCGCGGCGCGGCAGAGGCGAAACACCGACGACAGGTTGATGCCGATCATCGCATCCCACAACGCATCGGGATGGCCCTCCAGCGGCATGAAGCTGCTGATGCCGGCATTGGGCACGAGGATGTCGATGCCGCCGAGCGCCTGGGTGGCGGCTGCGACGACGGTTTCGGACGCTCCCTCGGCGGCGACATCGATGACAAGATCGGCCGCGCCATCGCGATCAACACCGAACACCGTTGCGCCCGCGGCCGCCAGCCGCTGCACCGTCGCCAGCCCGATGCCCGACGCGGCGCCGGTGACCAGCGCGTTCAGACCCGTCAGGTCGCGCCCGCTCACAGCTTCAGGATCAGCTTGCCGTCGTTGCCGCCCGAAAACAGCTTCATGAAGGCGGGAAAGGCGTTGTCGATGCCGTCGACGATATCTTCGTCGAAGACCAGCTGCCCCGCCGCCAGCCAGCCACCCATTTCGGCAGCGCCTTCGGCAAAACGCGGGATGAAATCGCGCACCAGCAGGCCGTTGATCGATGCCGAATGGACGATCAGCTGCCACAGGTTGCGCACCCCGACCGGCGCCGGGGCATTATATTCCGAAATCAGCCCGCACAGCGCGACGCGCGCGCCATCGCGCAGGTTCATCAGCGCCGCATCGAGGATGATGCCGCCGACATTTTCGAAAATGACATCAAGGCCTTCTGGCGCAGCCACGCCGATCGCCGCGACCAGCGCCGCTTCATCCTTGCCGCGATAGTCGATGGCGGCATCAAAGCCATAGCGTTCGACCAAACGGGCACATTTGGCCGGGCCGCCGGCGATCCCGATGACGCGGCAACCCTGCAATTTGGCGATCTGGCCAACCAGGCTGCCGACCGCGCCGGCAGCACCGGTCACCAGCACGGTGTCGCCCGGTTTCGGCCTGCCGACTTCGAGCAGGCCGAAATAGGCCGTCAGCCCGACCGCGCCGAAAACGGACAGATAATTAGTCACCGACGGCACCACGGCCGGGTCGATCTTCTGGGTGAAGCCGCCCGGCACTGCCACCGAATATTCTTCGATGGCGTTGAGCCCGAGCACCCAGTCCCCCGGCGCGAAATCGGGATTGGCGCTTTGCGCCACCGTGCCGACGGTGGTGGCGCGCACCGGCGCGCCCAAGGCTACCGGCGGCATGTACGACGGGGCATCATCAAGCCAGCCGCGAATCGCCGGATCGAGCGAGGCATAGACATTGCGGACCAGCACCTCGCCCGGTGCCAGTTCGGGCGTCGGTTGCGTAGCGAGAAGAAAATCTTCGGCTGCCGGAGTGCCGTCGGGGCGGCGAACAAGGGTGAAGCGACGGTTATCAGGCATGTGGCTCTCCAGCTGGCACCATGGCGGTGCCGGTAACCCGCGCGACTTGTCCTGCCAGATGCTGTTGCATAATCCGGACCATGGCCGAGGCGCCGCCCCCATACCACTGCGCATTGTTGCAGGCCGCTGGCGCCGGTCGCGGTTTGCGTGGTGCAGCTACAGGCCGATCTCCACCCGGCCCTCCACCAGTCGCAGAGGATAGACGGCGATGCCCGTCCACGCCGGCGGCCCCAGCGCCTTGCCGGTGGCGAGATCGAAGCGCGCGCCATGGTGCGGGCAAAGCAGCGCCGCGCCGCGGACCCGGCCAGCGTCCAGCGGCAGCAGGGCATGGCTGCACACCGCTGCCACCGCATGCCAGCCGCCGGCGGAATCGCGGGCAATCAGGCGTTTTGCCCCCCCCACGTCGCGGCAGCTCATCGCGCCCGGCGCCAGGTCGGCCGGGCCGGCATCGTGCCATGTCGTCATCGCCGGCTTCCTTTCCCTTCAGGATTGCGCCCCACCGCGCGTCGGACTATTCTGTGAACGCGACCAGTGCAATAAGGGCCCAACAAGAGCCAGCGCGGCCACCTCCCCCCGCGGGAGCCAGCCGGACGCCGCCCGCAAGAGGCTTTGCACCAGCAGCTATGGGGAGAGCGACAATGGACCTTTCTGCCGATCTTGCCGCCGTATCGGTTCGCACGCTCGATGATGTGCGCCCGGCTGCCGAAGCGTTGCGCGATGTCGCCCGGCGGCTCGGCGACCTGCGCGTCGCCGTGTGCGACAATATCGCGTCGAAGGCGACGATGGTCGATGCCGAGGGTAATGTGCTCGCCGCCGATGTCTTTGGCTGGACCGGCGAAGGCGAGCGCTGGTGGGCCGATTCGCGCCTCGCGCTGTCATCGCCGCTGCCGCGTGCCTGCCGTTACGAATCGGAACCCTTCTGGGTCAATGCCCGCGGCTTTTATACCCGCCAGCCCAACCGTTACCTCGACCAGATCGGCCTCGAACATTTCGAAAAACGTGCGCTGACCCGCTGCGCCATCGTCGTGCCCATCCACCTGCCCTTCGGCCAGATCGGCGCGGTCAGTTTCAATGGCTGGGACGCGACGCGCGATGACCTTTCGGCCGAATATGACGCCCATGCCGATATCTTCGGGCTGTTATCGCACCGTTTCGTCGCCGGCTACACCAAGGTGCACCGCACCCGGCAATGGCTGCCCAGCGACACGCAGCTGACCAAGCGCGAAGTCGAATGCCTGCGCTGGGCAAGCATCGGCAAGACCGACAAGGAAATCAGCCTGATCCTCGCGCGCAGCCATGCGACGGTGCGCTTTCATATCCAGAATGCCGGGGAAAAGCTCGATGCGGTGAACCGCAGCCAGACGATCTTCAAGGCAGCGCAATTGGGGTATCTGGGCGCAGCGGCGTAGCGCTGCATACGGGTAGCGCCGCTACCCGCCGACAGGCGCAAGCCCGGCCGGCGGGGCGGCGCGTGCAGCTGCGCATCGAAACCGTCCAACGCCAGCTTGGGCTTTGCCCATGCTCCTGGCCTGCTCTAAACCCGCACCACCCGCCGCCCGAAACTCGCGCCGGTGAACAGCCCGCAAAACGCTTCAGGCAGGCTCGCCAGCCCCTCGAAAATCTCTTCGCGATAGACAATCGTCCCCGCCTTGATCAGCGCCGCCAGTTCGGTCTGCGCGGCGGCGAAACCGGGCAGATCGTCGAACACCACCATGCCTTCCATGCGCAGCCGCTTGCCGATGAACTCACGGGTGTTCTTGAGCCCAGGTATCTGGTCGTGCGGGGTGTTGTAATCGGCGACCTGCCCCGAAATCACGATGCGGCCGCGCAATTTCATGTGCGGCAGGGCGCGGTCGATCATGGCATTGCCGACATTGTCGAACATCACATCGAAACCGGCGGTGGCGACTTCGGCAAATTCGGCCTCGAACCCCGGCGCCTTGTAGTCGAGCGCCCGGTCGAAACCCGCCACCTCGGTCAGCCAGGTGCATTTTTCGGCGCCGCCGGCGATGCCGATGACTTGGGATGCACCCCACAGCTTCGCCAATTGTCCCGCCGTCGTCCCCACCGGGCCGGCGGCGCTGGTCACCAGCACCCGGTCGCCAGCTTTCAACGCGGCAACGCGCTTCAACCCGAACCAGGCCGTCATCCCCGGCACGCCGAGCAGCCCGATCCACAATTGTTCGGGCACGCCGAGATCGGGCAGCTTGACGCAATAGCCGCGGCCGTTCGACACGACATGGCTCGCCCAGCCCGACAGCGCGACACGGTCCCCGACCGCAAATTTCTCATTTCGGCTTTCGATCACTTCGCCGACGCAAAAGCCATCGACCGGCGCGCCCGGCGCCAGCGGCGGCGCATAGCTGGCGCCCGGCGACAGGCGCGAACGGGTGCCGGGATCGCATGAGACGAAATGATTCCTGGCGAGGAACTGGCCGTCGGCAAGATCAGGAATAGCCATGGTTTCGAGGCGAAAGTCATCCGGCGAAGGCGCCCCGTCGATGTGGCGGACGAGGACGATGCGCTGCATTTCGCTGGTGGTCATGCCGGAGGCTCCATTGCTTTGGGCCACTATGGCGCGTGTGGCATTACAGGTCACCCTCTCGCCGGTTGATGCGAGGGCAAAAGGTCAGTGCCGATGTCGTGACCATCTCAGGGCATTGCCGGTACGTTGGCATTACTCGACGCTTTGACGCACCAAATTTGTCCGGTTCCGAAATTGCCAGTCACCTTTGCCGCCCTTGGGTTGGACTTCCTTGGTCTCGGTCAGCAAATCGCCATCGCGATCCTCTGTGATGCGGATGAGGGCGGGCTGATCGTTGTCTTCGCCATCCTCTTCGTTCAAGATCGTCCAGTGCGTTTCATCCGTAAAGTTTTTCACGGAAGTGCGCGCAACGGAGAGTTCGGCAGTATTGCCCTTTCGCAAACTGGCCGACGTTACAGTGCCAGCGATCTGGTCGAACAGGCTGACGGTCGTGATTATTACATTACCTGTTTTAGGCCCGTCATCGAAAGTTGAAATACGCAGCATGGTTACGCCGTCGCCCATCGCCTCGATCCGGGTTGCGACCGGAATCGCCTGGAGTCTATCCGTCTGATAATCGCGATAGCTGAGGTTCCCCCGCCATCTGCCAACAAGGCCGACCTCCAAGACAGCTGGCGTCGGGACTGGGGACGTCGCGGCAAGGAGAAATGCACTCAGCAAGGCGATCATGGCAATCTCTCCGGTTCGCGAGCCACTGGTTCGCAATTATGTGGTCTTGCGATCTAGCAGCTGCACATATTTTCGAAAACTCGGATCCAGCCGGCGGTTTGCGAAACGGCGGACCGGCCACATCGGGTCCGAGATGAAGGTGTGGCCGCGACATCAGACGAATAGCTGATTTTAGCCAAAGCGGCGCTCCACGCGGGCGCCACCGAACGACCAAAAGTGAGTCAGCAGCCATAATCGGCTCACATCGGATGCCGTCAGTGAAAATCGCGCGATCGCGGCAGGATGCGCACATCGCGCGGGTGGCGGGTGCGGGTGCCGGGGGCGTCGGAAGAT
>JBMOFG010000114.1:0-6447 GCA_049314415.1 Polymorphobacter sp. | reverse complement strand
TGTCTACAAGGCCCCGGTTGCGCCCGCCGATGATGCCGCGATCATCGACTGGCTGGTGGCAATGAGCAGCCGCTGGCCGGCAATGCGAAGCGGCCTGCCGGGCAGCGGTTGACCCTGTTGCCACCCCGCCGCTACACGCGGGGGTTGTTGTTGCACCTGCGAAAGCTTCCCGCTCTTGTCCGCTTCCTTGTCGTTCCAGGATATCATCCTCACCCTCCAGCGCTATTGGGGCGCGCAGGGCTGTGCGATCCTGCAACCCTATGACATGGAAGTCGGCGCCGGCACCTTTCATCCCGCCACGACCCTGCGCGCGCTCGGGCCCCAGCCGTGGAATGCCGCCTTCGTCCAGCCGAGCCGCCGGCCTTCCGATGGCCGCTATGGCGAGAACCCCAACCGTCTCCAGCATTATTACCAGTTCCAGGTAATCCTGAAGCCATCGCCCGACGATCTGATCGATCTTTATCTCGGCAGTCTCGACGCCATCGGCATCGATCGCCACAAGCATGACATCCGCTTCGTCGAGGATGACTGGGAGTCGCCGACGCTGGGCGCCTGGGGCCTCGGCTGGGAAGTCTGGTGCGACGGTATGGAGGTGACGCAGTTCACCTATTTCCAGCAGGTCGCGGGGCATGAATGCGCGCCGGTGGCGGGCGAGCTCACCTATGGCCTCGAACGCCTCGCCATGTATGTGCAGGGCGTCGAGAGCGTTTACGACCTGCGCTACAACGATGCCGGCGTGAGCTACGGCGATGTCTTTCTGAGGAACGAGCAGCAATTCTCGGCGTATAATTTCGAGCACGCCAATACCGAACGCCTGTTCCAGCATTTCAAGGATGTATCGGAAGAATGCCGCGCGCTGGTCGCCGCGAAGCTGCCGCTGCCCGCCTATGACCAGGCGATCAAGGCGAGCCATTTGTTCAACCTGCTCAACGCCCGCGGTGTCATCTCGGTGGCCGAACGCCAGGCCTATATCGGCCGGGTGCGTGACCTGGTGAAGGGCGTCGCGGACGTCTGGGTGGAGCAGGAGGCATGAACTTCCTTCTCGAAATCGGCAGCGAGGAAATCCCGGCGCGGATGCAGGCCGCCGCCGCCGAGCAGCTCGCCAGGCGCTTCACCGACGCGCTCAAGGCCGCCGGGCTCGCCCATGGCGCCGTGACCGCCGACGCGACCCCGCGCCGGCTGTGGTTGCGGGCGGAAGCTGTCGCCGCCGCCAGCGCCGCGTCGAGCGAGGAACGCAAGGGCCCCGCCGCAAGCGCCCCCGAAGCCGCGATCGCCGGCTTCCTGCGCTCGACCGGCCTGACCCGCGAGCAGTTGGAAGAACGCGAGACCCCCAAGGGTGTCGTGCTGTTCGCGCACATCAAGCGCGACGGCCGCAGCGCGAACGATATTCTCGCCGACGTCATCCCCGCGCTGGTCCGCGATTTCGACTGGCCCAAATCGATGCGCTGGGGTGCGGCCTCGGCGACGGCAGGTAGCCCACGCTGGGTGCGGCCGCTGACCGGCATCGTCGCGCTGCTCGGCGATACGGTCGTCGATTGCAGCGTCCATGGCATTTCGGCGGGGCGCCAGACGCGCGGCCACCGCATACATGCCCCGGACCCGCTGAGCATCGACAGTGCCGACAGCTATGCGGCGCAACTGCTGGCCGCCAAGGTCATCGTGGCGTCGACCGAGCGCCGCGCGCTCATCGAAAGCCATGCTGCGGCCGTGGCGGCGGCGCACGGCTTGTCGGTCATCCCCGATGCCGGGCTGGTCGCGGAAAATGCCGGGCTGACCGAATGGCCGGTGCCAATGCTCGGGTCGTTCGACCCGGCCTTCCTCGCCGTGCCGCGCGAAGTCATTCAGTTGACGATGCGGACCAACCAGAAATATTTCGCCTGCAGCGATGCGGGTGGCGCGCTGGCGCCGAATTTCGTCTGTGTCGCCAATCTCGACGCCAGCGACGGCGGGGTGGCGATTGTCGCTGGCAATGAACGCGTGCTGTCGGCGCGGTTGAGCGATGCGAAATTCTTCTGGGACCAGGATATTGCGGCGGTCACGACCGGCGGGCTGGAGGCGTTCCTGCCCAAGCTCGGCGACATCGTTTTCCACGAGAAATTGGGCACGGTGGCCGACAAGGTCGAACGCGTGGCGAAACTGGCGCGCTGGCTGGTGGAAAGCGGCGCGATCAACGGCGATGCCGACCTCGCCGAACAGGCCGCCTGCCTGTGCAAGGCCGATCTCGTCTCGGCCACCGTCGGCGAATTCCCCGAAGTGCAGGGCATTGCGGGCGCCTATCTGGCGCGCGTCGCAGGGCTCGACCCGCAAGTCGCCGATGCGATACGCGATCATTATATGAGCGACGGCTCGCCGAGGCCCTTAGAGGCTATCGGCGTTGCACTAGCACTCGCTGACCGGTTCGATACGCTCAATGAATTTTTCCGTATCGACGAAAAGCCGACCGGTTCCCGTGACCCATTCGCGCTGCGACGCGCCGCACTCCAGTCTGTCTTCTTGATTTTCAATCGCGACGTGCAGGGTGACTTATTGAAATTCGTACATCCAGAGGTTTTGGATTTCCTGGTTGATCGGTGGATGCATCAGAACAAATCCGCAGGTGGCCGCGCCGATATAATCGCGGCAGCCAGAACACAGACCGCTGACGGCAACTTGTTCAGGCTCGGCAAGAAAATGCGAGCATTGGAAGCAATGCTTTTGACCGATGATGGCACCAATCTCCTCGCCGGCTACAAGCGGGCGGCGAATATCCTGAAAATCGAAACGAAAAAGACCGAACCCACCGACCCCGCGCGGGCCGGGCGCGGCGCGGTCCACCCGGCCGAGGCGGCGCTGGCGGCGGCGCTTGATGCGGCGTTGCCCGCAGCGGCAGCAGCGGTGGCGGCGGAGGAATTCGGCGCGGCGATGACCGCGCTGGCCGGTCTGCGAGCACCCGTGGATCGGTTCTTTGCCGATGTGATGGTCAATGATCCCGATCCGGCCGTCCGCGCCGACCGTTTGGCGCTGCTCGGGCGTTTCCGCGATGCGGTGCATGCCGTGGCGGATTTTTCGAAGGTCGAAGGGTGACGCTTGTGTTGCACAAGCAGCAGCGCCCCTCTCCCGCTTGCGGGAGAGGCGAGAGACGCGCCAGCGTCCCGGGTGAGGGTGTATTCCCGCGCCAAAGCCTGTGTACACCCTCACCCGGCGCGCTGGCGCGCGTCTCGCCTCTCCCGCAAGCGGGAGAGGGGTATTGGAGCCTGACATGACACAGTCGGTATATCGTTTCGGCGGCGGCACGGCGGATGGCGATGCCAGTTTCCGCAACCTGATCGGCGGCAAGGGCGCCAATCTCGCCGAAATGGCGGGCATCGGGCTGCCGGTGCCGCCGGGGCTGACGATTGCGACCTCGGTCTGCGCCGCCTTTTACGATGCCGGTGGCAAGCTGCCCGACAGCGTCAAGGCCGAAACACTGGCAGCGCTGGCAGCTGTCGAAGCCATTACGGCCAAGGGCTTCGGCAATGCTGCTGATCCGCTGCTGGTCTCGGTACGCTCCGGCGCGCGGGTGTCGATGCCGGGGATGATGGATACCGTCCTCAACCTGGGGCTCAACGATGTGACGGTCGAAGGCCTTGCCGCCACGTCGGGCAACCCGCGTTTCGCCTTCGACAGCTATCGCCGCTTCATCCAGATGTATGCCGATGTCGTCCTCGGGCTCGACCATTATGCCTTTGAAGACGCGCTCGAAATCCTCAAGGAAGACCGCGGCGTCTCGCTCGATACCGAATTGTCGGCCGATGACCTGCGCGGGCTCGTCGCGCGCTACAAGGCGCTCGTTCTCCAGCATTGGGGTGATGAATTCCCGCAGGACCCGCACGAACAGCTCTGGGGCGCCATCGGCGCCGTCTTCGGCTCGTGGCGCTCCGACCGCGCCCGCACCTATCGGCGCCTCAACGACATTCCCGAAAGCTGGGGCACCGCGGTCACCGTCCAGGCGATGGTGTTCGGCAATCGCGGCGATACCTCGGCCACCGGGGTGGCCTTCACCCGCGACCCGGCGACCGGCGAGCGCGTCACCTATGGCGAATATCTGATCAACGCCCAGGGCGAAGACGTCGTCGCCGGCATCCGTACCCCGCAGTATCTCACCAAGGCCGCCCGCGAGCGGGCCGGCGCGCGAGCGATCAGCATGGAAGAAGCCATGCCCGTCGTCTTCGCCGAACTCGCCCGCGTCTTTGCCCTGCTCGAAAACCATTACCGCGACATGCAGGACATCGAATTCACCGTTGAGGACGGCCGCTTGTGGATGCTGCAGACCCGCAGCGGCAAGCGCACCGCCAAGGCCGCGCTGAAGATCGCCGTCGACATGGCCGATGAAGGCCTGATCACCGAAGCCGAAGCCGTGCTGCGCGTCGAAGCCGGGGCACTCGACCAGTTGCTCCACCCGACGCTCGATCCCAAGGCGGTGCGGGACATCATCGCGCGCGGCCTGCCCGCCTCGCCCGGCGCTGCCGCCGGCGCCGTGGTGTTCGACAGCGACGAAGCCGAAACCCGCGCCAAATTGGGCGAAGCCGTCATCCTGGTGCGCACCGAAACGTCGCCCGAAGACATACACGGCATGCACGCGGCGCGCGGCATCCTGACCGCACGCGGCGGCATGACCAGCCACGCCGCCGTGGTGGCGCGCGGCATGGGCCGCCCGTGCGTCTCGGGCGCCGGCAGCGTGTCGATCGATCTGCACGCCCGCTCCTTCACCGTCGCCGGCCGCACCGTGCGCGAGGGTGATCGCATCACCCTTGATGGCACCACGGGTGATGTCATGCTCGGCGATGTCGCCACCGTCGAACCCGATCTGTCGGGGGATTTCGGCAAGCTGATGATCTGGGCCGACAAGCATCGCCGGCTGAAGGTGCGCACCAACGCCGAAACGCCCGCCGATTGCCGCACCGCGCGCGGTTTCGGTGCCGAAGGCATCGGCCTGTGCCGCACCGAGCACATGTTCTTCGAACCCAGCCGCATCACCAGCGTGCGCCGCATGATCCTCGCCGAAGACGGCAAGGGCCGCGCCGCTGCGCTCGCCGAATTGCTGCCCGAACAGCGCGCCGATTTCGAAGGCATTTTCCGCGTCATGGCGGGTCTGCCGGTGACGATCCGGCTGCTCGATCCGCCGCTGCACGAATTCCTGCCGCACGACGAAGCTGGCTTTGCCGATGTCGCAGAAGCCACTGGCCTTGCCGTGACGACGGTGCGCCGCCGCATCGCCGAACTGCACGAATTCAACCCGATGCTCGGTCATCGCGGCTGCCGTCTCGGCATCACCTACCCCGAAATCTACGCGATGCAGGCGCGCGCCATCTTCGAAGCCGCGGTCGCCGTGGCCAAGGACACCGGCGAAGCGGTCGTGCCCGAAGTGATGGTGCCGCTCGTCGCAACGGCGCGCGAACTCGAAATCACCAAGGCGGTGATCGACGCCGAAGCCCGTGACGTGTTCGCCGAAACCGGCCGCACCCTCGATTATCTCGTCGGCACGATGATCGAACTGCCGCGCGCCGCGCTGCGTGCCGGCGATATCGCGCACTATGCCGAATTCTTCAGCTTCGGCACCAACGACCTGACGCAGACAGCGCTCGGCATCAGTCGGGATGACGCGGCGCGTTTCCTCGGCGTTTATGTCGAGCAGGGCATCTACCCGCGCGATCCGTTCGTCGGCATCGACGAGGACGGCGTGGGCGAACTCGTCCAGATCGCCGTCGATCGTGGCCGCGCGGCACGGCCCGAGATCAAGCTCGGCATCTGCGGCGAGCATGGCGGCGACCCGGCTTCGATTGCGTTCTGCGAAAAGCTCGGGCTCGATTATGTCAGTTGCTCGCCATATCGCGTGCCGATTGCCCGGCTGGCCGCGGCGCAGGCGGCCTTGCGGGCGGCGACGAAGCAATAACGGGGCCTCCGGCGGCTGGGGCCGTGGGCTCAATCCTGCCGCAGCGGCGTTGCGGCAAAGCCGCGCCGTGACGTCAGACGGGTTCGGCTGGCAGGAACGCCAGCCGCCCCGCTGGCCGCGCTTGCGCCTGTCGGCGCGCGGCACGCGCGCTCGCCGAGCAGCACGCTACACGTTGAACCGAAACAACATCACATCGCCATCGTGCACGACATATTCCTTACCTTCGGAGCGATATTTGCCTGCCTCGCGCGCCCCGGCTTCGCCGTTAAACTTGAGATAATCGGCAAAGGCCATCGTCTCGGCGCGGATGAAGCCCTTTTCGAAATCGCCGTGGATGGCGCCGGCAGCTTGTGGCGCCTTTGATCCTAGCGTCACGGTCCAGGCCCGGGCTTCCTTGGGGCCGACGGTAAAGAAGGTGATGAGGCCGAGCAGTTCATAGGCGGCGCGCACGACCCGGGCGAGGCCGGTTTCGGTCAGACCCAGCGCTTCGAGATATTCGGGGCGGTCGGCGGGTTCCATCATCGCGACTTCGGCCT
>JBMOFG010000113.1:0-6486 GCA_049314415.1 Polymorphobacter sp. | reverse complement strand
GTTCAGACATCCGCGACATGCGCACGGAGATGCAGAGCGGCTTCCATGACCTGAAAGACCGCATGGTCCGGCTGGAGTCGACCATGTTGCGTGTCAAGCGCGACGTCCTCGGTGGCGAGGAAACCCTGGCCTTTCAGCAGGTCGCGCAGGTAGCCGGGCGCGCCGGACGCGGCGCCAAGCCGGGGCATGTGCTGATCCAGACCCACCAGCCCGAGGCGCGCTTGATGCGGGCATTGGTCGCCGGTGATCCTGCCGCCTTTTATGCAGCCGAGACCGAAGCGCGGCGCGACCTGATGCTGCCGCCGTTCGGGAGGCTGGCAGCGATCATCGTGTCATCGGAGGATGCCGGCGCGGCACTCGCGGCGGCGCGTGCCATTGGTGCGGCCGCGCCGATGGTGGCAGGGTTGAGCGTGCTCGGGCCGGCCGCTGCGCCACTGGCGATGTTGCGCGGCCGCCATCGTCAGCGCCTGCTGGTCCAGGCGCGGCGCACATTGGCCCTCCAACAGGTGCTGCGCGACTGGTTGGGCGGGGTGGCAGTCCCGGGCAATGTGCGGGTTGTCGTGGATATCGACCCGTATAGTTTCGTGTGAAGATGTCCTCCTTGCCCCGCCGGGAGCAGGCGCCGGGGCGTTCACCCGGCAAATTTGTGCGCTGCCAGACCGATGCGGCCCGGAGTGACCTCGAAAAGCGCGCCGCCCGCTGCCTCGTCGACGCCGTCGCTCGCCGAGGTGACGAACATTCGGTCGAGCCGCTCGCCAGCAAAAGTGACGCTGCTGGTCTGCGAGGCGGGCAGGGTGATGATCTGGTCGATCATCGCGTCGTGGCACAGCCGAACCACCCGTCCGGCGCCCCAGCATGCCACCCACAGGCCACCCTCATTGTCGAAGGTCATGCCATCGGGGCTGCCTTCATCGCTGGTGAACTGGCGGAACAGCGTGCGCGGGCCAAGGCTGCCGTCGGCGCGAATGGCGAAACGGTAGATACGTCCCGCGACCGAATCGGTGTGGAAAAGTAAATTGCCATCGGCACTGATCGCCGGGCCATTGGCGACGCTGTAGCCACTGTCGAGCCGGGTCAGCCGGCGGTCTGGATCATAGCGATAAAGACTGCCGGTCGGCGTGTCGCACGCCATCGGCATGGTGCCGAAATATAATCGGCCGGCCGCGTCCGCCTTGGCATCGTTGAGGCGATGCCGTGGCAGATCGGGCTCGGGCGCTGCCAGTAACGTTATAACCAGAGGGTCGAGCGTCAGGGTCGCAATGCCGTCCTTCGTGCCGGCGATGAATCCCGGCGTGCTGCGGCGCTCGATCACCCAACCGGTCGGGGCTGGCAGGTCCCAGCAACTGACGCTGTCATCGGTCAGCCGCAAACGGTTGAGCTTCTGGCCAAGAATGTCGACCCAGAAAAGCGCCTGTTCGGAAGGCGACCAGACCGGGCCTTCGCCAAGTCGATCGCGTCGGTCGCGGGAAATCATGCGCATGGCTGCAGGCTAGCCGTCGCCAGACCAAGCCGCTAGAGTCGTTTTTGGTCGACCGGCACCCGGTGCCGGCTTCTTTTCAATGCAATCGACGTTGGCGGTGATCCATGCGGCCTATTCGCCTCGCCCTTGTCGGCATCGGCAAGATTGCCCGCGACCAGCATCTGCCGGCGATTGCCGCCGATGCCGGGTTCACGCTGGTCGCTGCCGTGAGCCGCAATGCCCGGGTTGCGGGGGTGACACATTTTGCCGATCTGGCAGGGTTGCGCGCTTCGGGGCTGCCCGTCGATGCCGTGTCGCTCTGCACCCCGCCACAGGGGCGGCATCGTGTGGCCGCACAGGCGCTGGCAGCGGGCTGGCATGTCATGCTCGAAAAACCGCCGGGGGTGACGTTGGCTGAAGTGCAGGGGCTGCAGCCGGGCAGCCGCACCCTTTATGCCAGTTGGCATTCGCGCGCCGCTGTCGGCGTGGCGCCAGCGCGCGCCTGGCTGGCCGGGCGCCGCATATTGTCGGCCCGGATCATGTGGCGCGAGGATATCCGCCGCTGGCACCCGGGGCAGGACTGGGTTCTGGCCAGTGGCGGCATGGGCGTGTTCGACCCCGGCATCAACGCGCTGTCGATCCTTACCGAAATCCTGCCGGCGCCGGTGCGGGTCGTGGCGGCGCGACTGGCCGTGCCTGCCAACCGTCAGTCGCCGACCGCAGCCTTATTGACGCTGGCCTGCGGTACTGCCGAAATCTCGGCAGAATTCGACTTTCTGCACACGGGGCAGCAGCAGTGGGACATCGTCATCGAAACCACCGGCGGGCATTTGGCGCTGCACCGTGGCGGCGCGGATCTGGCTATCAACGGCATCGTGCAGCCCCTGGCCGACGGCGGCGAATATCCCGCTTTGTACCGGCGTTTTGCGGCTCTGATAGCTCGTGGGCAGACTGATTGCGATCTGGCGCCGCTCGAACTTGTCGCCAAGGCGCTGGCGTGCGCTGAAACCACCGTGGTGCCACCGTTCGATTTTTGAAGGGCAGGCTGGTCAGCCGCGTCGCCAAATCGCCAGGTCGTGCGGGTCGATCGTCCGGCTGCCGAGCAGAAAATCGGCTCCTTCCGGCGCCGGCGCCAAAACCGCGCTTGCCCCATAGTTGAGCGCAAAAGTCAGATCGCCGCGCCGCCGCAGCCGCAGGTCGTTCTCGAGCGGTGTGACCGCAATATCGGCCTCGGCGCAAAGGTCGGTGAAGAAGGCCGCAAGAAAAGCGTCGTCGGTCAGGGTCGCGAGATAATGCACGCGGCCGTGGCGAACCAGCGCCGGGCTGCCGTCTTCATAATTTGCCAGCACCCGTGCATCGCCGGGATCGAGGCTTTCGCGCCAACCGATACTGGCATAGTCACGGCCGTTGAAACTTATTGCCCCGGGACAATCGGCGCGCAGGGTTTCGACCGATAGCACGCGAATCGGCAGCAGTTCGCGCAACGTCCCCGGGGGAAGGCCATCGGGAATGGTCAAGTCCTTGGTCTTTGCCCCCGAGCGCGGGCCGAGGACGACCAGGGCATGCGTATCGGCCAGTCGAGCGACCGCGAGGCTGTCGGGCATCGCCAGCGCCGGGGCAACGACGATCCTGTAATCTGCTACTGGTGCGCCGGGCGCAACAAAGTCGACGTCGACTCCAATCCGGCGCAGCGCGCGATACCAGGCGTGGACGATAGCGGTGTAATCATAACCGCGCCCCTGTGCCTCGATATCGGACAGATATTGTGCTTCGACATCGATGATGATGGCAACCGGCGCCGGGGTCGGCTCGGGCAGCGCGATCTGTCCCAGTTCGGCGGCGAGCAAGGCGATCTCGGGCCAGGCTTCGGCTTCGGACGAATCGGGGCGCAGCAGTCCCGCGTGCATCTGTTCCTGCGCGAACGGGGCCTGGCGCCAGCGGAAGAAACTGACCACTGCCGCGCCATGGGCAAAAGCTTCCCAACTCCACAGCCGCACCATACCAGGCGCCGGGCGCGGATTGTGACGTGCCCAGTTTACCGGGCCGGGTTGCTGTTCCATCACCCAGAAAGGCCGGCCGGTCAGCCCGCGGGTCTGGTCGAACAGCACGGCCTGCATATCGGGATGGCCGGTGCGCATATAGGGCGCGAACTCGGCTGCCGTTGTATGTGCCAGCGCCAGATCGGCGCGGCCGAGTGGGTAATTGTCGTAGGAAGCAAAATCGAGCGGTGCGGCCAGCGCATGATTGTCGACGCCGGTTTCATCCATGGGGATGAAGTTATGGGTGATGAAGCGCCCGGGCGCTTGGGCGCGCAGGATCGCGCAGGTGGCATCATGAAAGCGCACCACCATGTCAGAGGCATAGCGTCGCCATGCCAGCCGGTGTGCCGGGCTGGTTTCGGTTACGGCGCCGACCGGCAGTTCGATTTCGTCAAAGCTGCGATACTCCATCGACCAGAAGACATTGCCCCAGGCGGCATTGAGCGCACCGATATGGCCATAGCGTTCGGCGAGCCAGCGACGGAAACCGTCGCGCGCCGCCGGCGAAGCAGACAGCGTCGTGTCATGACAGCAGAGCTCATTATCGGTCTGCCAGCCAACGACATGCGGGTTGTCACCATAGCGTTCGGCAAGCACGCGGGTGATGCGCAGCGCGGCCTCCAGCCAGGTTTCGCTTGAAAAGTCGCTGTGTCGGCGCGATCCGAAACCACGGACGCGGCCGTTGCGGGGATCGACCGGCAAGATGTCGGGGTGTGAGTCGACCAGCCATTTCGGCGGTGTGGCCGTGGGGGTACACAATAAAACCTGCAATCCGGCCTTGCCGAGCGTGACGATGGCACGGTCGAGCCAGCCGAAATCATAACGGCCGGGGTCTGGTTCCAGCCGGCTCCAGGCGAATTCGCCAATCCGGACATAGCGCAGGCCAAGCGCTGTCATGCGGGCGGCGTCGCGCGCCCACCAGTCCTCTGGCCAATGTTCCGGATAATAGCACACACCAAGCATGCTGCCTTATAACGGCCGACACGCGATCTTGCACAGTCGCGACGTTGCGGCGAAAGCTGTGCGCTATGTTGATCCCTTCTTTCGTGCGTCTCGACGGCGCGGCGGTCACGCTGGTGCTGGCAACGGCAGGCGGACCGACGGCGCTGTATTGGGGCCCGCGTCTGCCCGCTGGTGTCGATCCGGCCGGGCTGGTGCAACTGGGCTATCGCGGCCCGGCGCCGGCGTCGCCCGCGGTGCCGCCGTTGCTGTCGTTGACCCCGCAGGCTGGGCATGGCTGGCCGGGCCGGCCCGGGTTGGCGGCGCATCGGGGCGGGCAGGGCTGGGCAAGCCTGTGCCAGCTGGAGGAGCTGCAGGCGACGGCGACATCGGCCGTGTTCGTGTCTCGCGATTCCGGTAATGGCCTTGTGCTGGTGCATGAACTGGCAATCTCGGGCGATGTGCTGGTGGCGACGACGCGGCTGACAAATGCCGGGACTGCTGTGCTGGCGGTCGAAGCACTCGCCGCGCCTGTACTGCCGATCCCGGGGTTCGTTACCGATCTCATAGGTTTTGACGGACGCTGGGCGGGGGAATTCCAACTGCGGCGCCAGCCACGGATGCCGGGTTCGCTGGTACGCGAGAATCGCCGGGGCCGAACCAGCCATGACGCCTTTCCTGGCTTGATCGCCTGTACATCGACCTGCGATGAGCGCCAGGGTCTCGCCTATGGTTGGCATCTTGGCTGGAGCGGCAACCATCGGATGGCGGTCGAGACACTGTCGGACGGCCGGGCATTGGTGATGGCCGAAGCACTATACCTGCCGGGCGAAATCCGCCTCGATCCCGGTGCCAGCCTTATCAGCCCGACGCTCTTCGCGACTGTCAGCGACAAGGGACTATCGGCACTCGCACGGCAGTTTCACGCGTTCGTGCGTGCGCGGCCCGAACACGCCCGGTTGCGAGCCAAGCCGCGCCCGGTACATTACAACAGCTGGGAAGCGGTTTATTTTGATCATGACCCCGTGGTGCTCGCCGATCTTGCCGTACGCGCCGCAACGCTGGGGGCGGAACGCTTCGTGCTCGATGACGGCTGGTTCCAAGCCCGGCGCGATGATCGAGCCGGACTTGGCGACTGGACGGTCGATTCCGCCGTCTATCCCGATGGCCTTGCGCCGCTGATCGCGCAGGTACAGGCGCTCGGGATGGAGTTCGGCCTTTGGGTCGAACCCGAAATGGTCAATCCTGACAGCGATCTTTATCGGGCCCACCCCGACTGGGTGCTAGGCGTCGCCGGCGCCGCACAGCTTGATTTTCGTCACCAGCTTGTGCTCGATTGCGGGCGCAGCGAGGTGCAAGAGCATTTGTTCGCTGTACTCGACGCGCTGCTGCGCAATCACGACATTGCCTATCTGAAGTGGGACATGAACCGTGATCTCAGCCATCCGGGCGGCAGCGATGGCAGGGCCGGGGCGGTGGCGCATGTCCGGGGCGTTTATGATCTGCTCGCCCGGCTGCGCGCAGCACATCCGTCGGTCGAGATCGAAAGCTGTGCCTCGGGCGGCGGCCGTGCTGACTATGGCGTGTTGGCGTTGACCGACCGGGTCTGGACATCGGATTCGAACGATGCGCTCGACCGGCTGGCGATCCAGCGCGGCTTCTCATATTTTTTCCCGCCTGAAGTGATGGGTGCTCATGTCGGGCCGGCAAGCTGCCACATTACCGGGCGGCGGCTGACGATGGCCGTGCGCGTCGCCACCGCGCTGTTCGGGCATCTGGGGATGGAGCTTGATCTGCGTGAACTGGACAGCCGCGATGGTGCCGATCTGGCGGCCGGGGTGGCGCTGCACAAAGCGCATCGCACGCTGATCCATGGCGGCGATCTTTTCCGACTCGACACCGAGGCTGGCGTGACTGCTGGCATGATTGTGGCACCCGACCAAGACGAGGCGCTGCTGTCATGGACGGTTGTGACGGAAGCACCCGGCTATTTCGGCACGCCGCTGCGCTTGGCAGGGCTCGACGCGGCTGCGGACTATCGCATCGCGA
>JBMOFG010000112.1:0-6498 GCA_049314415.1 Polymorphobacter sp. | reverse complement strand
GCAGCGAATCCTCGTGCAGCCACACGGCACCCGCCGCGGTCTTGCCCATCTTGGCGCCATCGGCGCGGGTGATCAGCGGCGTCGTCAGCCCGAACGCCTCCCCGCCATCGACGCGGCGGATAAGATCGGTGCCGTTGACGATATTGCCCCATTGGTCGCTGCCGCCCATCTGCAGCGCACAGCCATGGCGGCGCGACAGTTCCAGGAAATCATAGGCCTGGAGGATCATGTAGTTGAATTCGAGGAACGACAGCGGCTGTTCCCGATCGAGCCGCAGCTTGACCGAATCAAAGCTCAGCATGCGGTTGACCGAGAAATGCCGACCGATATCGCGCAGGAACGGGATATAGGCGAGGCCTGACAGCCATTCGTCGTTGTCGGTCATGATCGCGCCGGTCGGGCCGTCGTCGAACGACAGGAAGCGTTCGAAAATGCGCTTGATGCTCGCCTTGTTGGCGGCAATCCGCGCATCGTCGAGCAATTGCCGGCCTTCGTCCTTGCCCGACGGATCGCCGACCTTGGTGGTGCCGCCGCCCATCAGCACGATCGGGCGATGCCCGGCCTGTTGCAGGTGGCGCAGCATCATGATCGAGACAAGATTGCCGATATGCAGGCTCGGCGCCGTGCAATCATAGCCGACATAGGCGGTGACGACACCCTGCGACGCCGCGGCATCGAGCGCCGCCGCATCGGTCACCTGGTGGATGAAGCCGCGCGCATCGAGCGCCTGAAGGAAGGTCGATTGGAAAGTCATGGCGCACGCTTAATCAAAGACGAAGCGCGGCACCAGCACCCCCCTCTCCCGCTTGCGGGAGAGGCGAGAGACGGCGTAGCCGACCCGGGTGAGGGTGTTTGTTGGTGCCGGCGTTTGGGCACACCCTCACCCGGCGCGCCCGCAACGAAGGTCGCCTGCGCGACGCCGCGCGTCTCGCCTCTCCCGCAGGCGGGAAAAGGGGGGCTGCTGACAGCTTGGTTCCACCCCGCTATCGTCCTCCCATGACCAAACTCACCACCGCTCTCGGCCTGATGTCCGGCACCTCGATGGATGGCATCGACGCCGCGCTGATCGATACCGATGGCGAGGGGCTCGTCATCCCGCGCGGCTTCCTGTCGATCCCTTATGAACCCGATTTCGTCCGCCGCCTGCAGGATGCCGCGGCACACGCACTCGAATTGCACGCCCCCGGCCCCGATGCGCAGATCGACGCCGTGGCTGCCGAACTGACCGGGCTCCACGCGATCGCCGTCCACCGGCTGCTCGCTGCGACCGGCACCGATCGCGAAGACGTTTCGATCATCGGCTTTCACGGCCATACCGTCGCGCACCGCCCGGACCGGCGCTGGACGTGGCAGATCGGCGATGGCGCGCTGCTGAAGGCCGCGACCCGCATCCCGGTCGCCTATGATTTCCGCTCCGCCGATGTCGCCGCCGGCGGCCAGGGCGCGCCGCTGGCGCCAGGCTATCACCGCGCCCGCTCGGAAGGGCTGGGCCGACCCCTTGGCGTCCTCAACCTCGGCGGCGTCGGCAACCTGACCTGGTTCGCGGGCGACCAATGGGGCAGCTTCGATACCGGCCCGGCCAATGCGCTGATCGATGATTGGATCGCGACCCACAGCGACCGCCGCTACGACAAGGGTGGCGCGATCGCCGCTACGGGCAGCGTGCACGAAAGCGTGCTGACGGCGATGCTCGACCTGCCGTGGTTCGATCTAGCCCCGCCCAAATCGCTCGACCGCGCAGATTTTTCCGGCCAAGGGGCGCGCGGGCTGTCGCTGGCGGATGGCGCCGCCACCCTCACCGCCTTCACCGCCGAAACCATCCGGCTGGCACTCGGCCATGTGCCGCGGCTAGGACGGCTGCTCGTCACCGGCGGTGGCCGCCACAATGCGACCCTGATGGCAATGATTGCCGAGCGCAGCGGCGTGCCGACCGAGCCGGTCGAAGCCGTCGGGTGGGACGGCGACGCGTTGGAAGCAGAAGCCTTTGCCTGGCTGGCAGTACGCACGGCGGCCGGCAAGGCGATCAGTTGGCCCGAGACGACCGGCGTGCCAAACGCGATGACGGGAGGGCGGTTGGCCTAACAGGCCTTTCCTTCCCCCTTATGGCACCGCCGCAGCCGCTAGGGCGGGGAGCAGGCGGTGGAAGTCAGCGCCCGCCGTTCGCCAGCCGGCGATCGAGATAACCGTCCACGACCCCCATCAAGTCGCCCATTTCATGTTCGAAGAAATGGTTCGCGCCCGGAATAGTCTGGTGGTCGATAGTAATGTGCCGCTGGGTCTTCAGCTTGTCGACGAGCTTCTGCACGCTGGCGCCGGGGACGACCTCGTCCAATTCGCCGTCGACGATGACCCCGCTCGACGGGCATGGTGCGAGGAAGGTGAAGTCATACATGTTTGCCGGCGGCGCGATGCTGATGAAGCCCTTGATCTCAGGGCGGCGCATCAGCAACTGCATGCCAATCCAGGCACCGAAGGAAAAACCGCCGACCCAGGTGGTGTGGGCTTCGGCGTTGAACTGCTGCATCCAGTCAAGCGCCGACGCCGCGTCGGACAGTTCACCAATGCCATTGTCGAACACGCCCTGCGAGCGTCCGACACCGCGAAAGTTGAAACGCAGCGTCGCAAAGCCGCGCTTAACAAAGCTGTTGTACATCGCGATGACGATCGGATGGTTCATCGTGCCCTGCGCCGGGTGGGGCTGGAGCAGGATGGCGACCGGCGCACGCGGGCGGGCAGCCGGCTGGTAACGACCTTCGAGACGGCCTTCGGGGCCGGTAAAGATCACTTCGGGCATGATAGGTTCCGCGTGGCTTGGGCATGGCACAAAGCGTGCATTGCCCTCTATATGGTGCCCATGGCCAAAATCGCAACGAAAAGCCGCGTCTATCTCGATCATGCCGCCACCGCACCGGTCATAGCCGCGGCGCGCGACGCGATGATCGCGGCACTGGCGACGTTGGGCAACCCCGCGTCGGTGCACGCCGCGGGGCGCGCCAGCAATGGACTTATCGAGCAGGCCCGCGATGGCGTCGCCGCTTTTGTGGGCTGCGCGCCTGAGGCGGTGGTGTTTACCAGCGGCGGCACGGAGGCGCTGGCACTGGCTCTGCACGGCGCAGGCATGGCGCGCTGCCTCGTGTCGGCTGCCGAACACAGCGCTGTATTGGCACCGCGCGCCGATGCGACGGTCGTGCCGGTCGGGCCTGATGGCATTGTCGATCGGGCGGCACTGGCGGCGCTGCTGGCGCAAGGCCCGGCGCTGGTCGCAGTTCAGCACGCAAACAACGAAACCGGGGTCATCCAGCCCATCGACGGCATCGCCGCGCTGGTCGCAGCGCATGGCGGGCTTTTGCTCGTTGATGCAGTGCAGTCGGCGGGCAAGTTGCCGCTGCCCGCCGCCGATTTTATCGCGCTCTCAGCGCACAAATTGGGCGGGCCGGCAGGGGTTGGCGCGCTCATCGTGCGCGATCCGGCAACGCTCAGCGCCGTGCAGCGCGGTGGTGGCCAGGAACGGGGCATGCGCGGTGGTACGCCCAACATTCCCGGTATTGCCGGCTTTGCCGCCGCGATTGCCCAACGGCGCGACTGGGCCCCAGTGGCGGCGCTGCGCGATACGATCGAGGCCGCACTGGTGTCTGCAGGCGGCATTGTCCATGGCGTCGGTACCGCACGGCTTCCCAACATCAGCAACATCGGCCTGCCCGGCGTGGCCGGCGGCACCCAAGTGATGGCGCTCGATCTTGCCGGCTTCATGGTAAGCGCGGGCGCAGCGTGTTCGTCGGGAAAGGTTGCGGTCAGCCATGTGCTGACCGCGATGGGGCTGGGCGCTGCCGCCGCTGAGGCGATCCGGGTGAGCCTGGGACCGCAGACGACGGCGGATGAGGTGGCGGATTTCGTGGCAGCGTGGCAGCAGATGGCACAACGACTGGCAAACGCAGCATGATGGAGAACAACGAGACCCGCGCTCCCTTCCCAGGCGAAGCCTTCGCATCAGCGGGACGCGAGCCATGAGCAACCCGCTTTACCTTGACTATGGTGCCACCACGCCGCTCGACCCGCGCATCGCCGCGGCGATGGCCCCTTGGGGCGTCACCGGCTTCGGCAATCCGCACAGCGCACACCTCTGGGGCTATCAGGCCAAGGCCACGGTCGAAGTGGCGCGCGACAGCGTGGCGGCATTGATTGGCGCTGTGCCCGACACCATCGCTTTCACCTCGGGCGCCACCGAAAGCGTCAATTGGGCCTTGAAGGGCCTGATGACCCATCCGAGCAACACCCGCCGCCGCATCGTCACCGTTGCCACCGAACATAATTGCGTGCTCGAAACCGCTCGTTACCTCGAAAGCCTGGGCGCGCAGCTCACCATCCTGCCGGTGCGCAATAACGGCCTGCTCGACCTCGGCGACTTCGAACGCGCCATGAGCGATGATGTCGCGCTGGCCTCGGCCATGCTGGTCAATAACGAGATCGGCGTTGTTCAGCCGATTGCCGAGATCGCCGCCATCGCGCACCGCTTCGGCGCAATGATGCATTGCGATGCGGCGCAAGGCTTTGGGAAAATTCCGATCAATATAGACGCACTGGGCATCGACCTGCTCAGCTTCACAGCGCACAAGTGCTACGGTCCCAAGGGCATTGGCGCTCTCTATCGCCGCCCCTATACGATGCTGACGCCGCTGCTCCATGGCGGCGGGCAAGAGGACGGCCGTTCAGGGACGCTGCCGACCGCGCTGATCGCTGGGCTGGGCGCAGCGGCGCGGCTCGCAAGCACCGAAATGGCGGCCGACGCCGCCCACACCCGGATGCTCGCCGATACGCTGCTCGGCGCGTTGACAGTGCCCCATATTGTCCATGGAAGCCGCGAACAGCGCTGGCCGGGCAACCTCAACCTTGGCTTTCCTGGCGTCGCCGTGCCGCTGCTGCCGCACTTGCCTGGCCTCGCGCTGTCGTCTGGTTCGGCGTGCAGCGCCGTGACCGGCCGGCCCAGCCATGTGCTGACCGCACTCGGCCTGACGGACGCTGCTGCCCGCGCGGCGTTGCGGCTGGGTTTTGGCCGCTTCACGACGCCACAGGAAATGGTTAAGGCTGCGATCGATATCAACGCAGTCGTGGGGCGGCTCAGCGCCGAAAACTAAGTCGTGATCCGCATTCGTTTCCTTTCCGCCGATGGCGCCCGCGAACAGATCGTCGACGCCCCCGCCAGCACGCGGCTGCTCGATCTGGCGCAGGCGCAGGGCCAACCGCTCGAAGGCACGTGCGAAGGCGCCATGGCCTGCTCGACCTGCCATGTGCTGATTAGCGGCGAAGGTGCCGCCCGCCTGCCGCCGCCGTCGGACGAGGAAGAGGATATGCTCGATTTCGCCGTCGGCGCCTCACGCGCCTCGCGACTCGCCTGCCAGATCCGCCTGACTGACGATCTGGTCTCGCTCGATGTCCGCATGCCGCCGGGCGCGGTCGACATGTCACGCCGTTGACACCCGAAAGAACCACCCCGACGACGCGTTTCCGCCCAGCCCTGTTCGCCGCGCTGGCGCTCACCTGTCTGGCTCTGCCGGCGGCGGCGCTTGCGCCCAGTGCCCTTACGTCATCGCCCTTCGACACGCCGGTGATGACCCTGAGACCCGGCGAATGGATCTGGGATGACCGCATTGCGCCGGCCGGGCCGATGCTGGTGGTGGTCAATCTCAAGACCCAACGCGCCTATGCGTACCGGAACGGCGCGCGCATCGGCGCTACGACGATTTCATCGGGCAAGCCGGGCAAGAGGACGCCGACCGGCATCTTCACGATTTTGCAGAAGAACAAGGACCATAAGTCAAACCTCTATGACAGCGCGCCGATGCCCTATATGCAGCGGCTGACGTGGGATGGCATCGCTATGCACGCCGGCAATCTGCCCGGCTATCCTGCCAGCCATGGCTGCGTCCGCCTGCCGCTGGAATTTGCGAAAAGATTATTTGATATCAGTAATATGGGAATGACTGTAGTCGTTACCGATGGCAAGACGGCAGCGCCCGAGCCCGAGAACATCGTTGAAAACGCTATGCTCGCCCCGGTCACGATCACTGGTGCCAATGCCAATCTGATGGACAACCGGCTGGGGTCGGACGAAATATCGCGCTGGCAGCCCGAAAAATCATCCACCGGGCCGGTGACGATCATGCTCAGCACCGGATCGAAGCGCATCATCGTCTACCGCAACGGCATCGAGATCGGCCGCAGCCGCATCGGCGTTGCCGACGGCTTCGATATCGGCACCCGCGCGGCGCAATTCGCCGGGCGCGATACCCAGGGCAATGCCCGCTGGGTCTATCTCGGCATCCCTGGCTATGAAGCGCGCAAGGGCCAGAATGTTGAAAAGAACGCCATCGACAGCGTCAAGATCCCACCGCAATTCTATGGCCTGCTCAAGAGCGTCGTCGGCGAAGGCACCACCCTGCTCGCCACCGATGGCGGCCTTGTCAGCGGTTCGTCGGGCAAAGGGCTGACGGTGCTGAGCAG
>JBMOFG010000111.1:0-6514 GCA_049314415.1 Polymorphobacter sp. | reverse complement strand
GGCAGGGCGCGGCAGCTGTCAGGACTGATCGCCAGTGAAACTGGGCTAACTGGGGCAACCGAAGATTATGACAACCCGCTCAATGCCGATCTTATCGCGCTGGTCGAGCGCGGCCGCGGGCTCCCGGTTGCGCTTTCGATCTTGTATGTAGCGCTTGCGCGTCGTGTCGGCTGGCACGCCGATGCGCTCAATCTGCCCGGTCATGTCATCGTCGAAGTGCGTGGCGGCATCGAATCAGCACTAATCGACCCGTTCGATCATGGCACGGGGATCACCCGCGAACGCGCTGTCGAAATCGCCCGCCATGGCGGCGGCGACCCAGTGCCGGGGCGCTTTGAACCGATGACCAATCGCCAGCTGCTGATCCGGCTCATCACCAATCAGGCCAGCCGGGCACGCACCGCCGGCGACTCGCCGCGTTCCCTGCGCCTCTATGAGCGCATGACGCTGATCGCACCGCAATTGAGCAGCCTGTGGTGGGAACGCGCCCGGCTTGAACAGTCGCTTGGCCACAACCAGGCGGCCCGCGCCAGCCTCACCGCGATGCTCGAAACCACGCATGAGCCGGCGCTGACCCGGCGCATCCACGCCGCACTGGCAGCGCTGGCGCGGTCGAACAGCTAGACCGGCTTATTCTGTCACCTCGGGCTTGACCCGGGGCCCCGCTTCTACTTCAGCTTCGCCCCACCCAAACCGAACCCCGGGTCAAGCCCGGGGTGACAGGCCTGTGCTGCAAATCGAAAGAAACCCATGACCCTGCGTGTCGCTATCCAGATGGACCCCATCGAAACCGTCAATATCGGCGGCGACTCGACCTTTGCGTTGATGCTCGAGGCGCAAAAGCGCGGCCACACGCTCCGCCATTATCTCGCCACTGCCTTGTCGGCAGAAAGTGGCCGGGTTCGCGCCCGGGCGCGGCCGCTGACGGTGCAGCCGGAACTCGGCGCACACTTCGCCTGGGGCGGCGAGGCGGCGACGATCGATCTCGGCGATGATGCCGATGTTGTACTGATGCGCCAGGATCCGCCCTTCGACATGGGCTATATCACCGCCACGCATCTGCTCGAAATGGTGCAGGGCGAAACGTTGGTCGTCAACGACCCCGCCGAAGTGCGCAACGCACCCGAAAAATTGTTCGTGTTGCGCTATCCAGAACTGATGCCGCCGACGCTGGTGACCCGCTCGCTTGAGGAAGCGATGGACTTTCGGGCCCGCCACGGCGCAGTCGTCGTCAAGCCATTATATGGCAACGCCGGCACCGCGGTATTCCTGATCGACAAGCATGACGGCAATCTGCCGGCGCTGGTCGAACTGTTCGGTACTGTCTGGAACGAGCCTTTCATGGTGCAGGCTTTTCTCCCGCAGGTCAGCGAAGGCGATAAGCGCATCGTGATGGTCGATGGCGAGCCCGTGGGTGCGATCAACCGCCTGCCCAAATCCGGCGAGATCCGTTCCAACCTTGCCGCCGGTGGCATGGCCAAGCCGACCGAACTGACCCCGCGCGAAACCGAAATCTGCGCGATCATCGGCCCCGAACTAAAGGCGCGCGGGCTGGTTTTCGTGGGTATCGATGTCATCGCCGGCTGCCTGACCGAGATCAACGTCACCTCGCCAACCGGGATCGTTGCCATTGACCGCTTCAATGGCACCGATACCCCGGCACGAATCTGGAACGCGATCGAGGCGCGCGCCGCGACCCGCTGACCCGCGACCCTGTCCGTCAGCGTCGCAGCCGGGATGACATATGCGCCGCAAATGCTTAAGTCATTCACATGCTCACAGTACCCGACGCTATCGCCCGACTCGATTCCGCCCTGGCAGCCGCGCGGACGGCCGGCGCCGACGCCGCCGACGCACTTTATGTCGGCGATGGTTCGACAAGTATTTCGGTGCGGCTGGGCAAGCTGGAGGATATCGGGCGTTCGGAAGGCGAAGAGATCGGCATCCGTGTGTTCATCGGCCAGCAGTCGGCGAGCGTTTCGTCCTCCGACCTGTCGCCAAAGGCGCTCGCCATTGCTGCCGAAAGGGCCGTCGCCATGGCGCGACTGGCTCCTGAGGACAAATGGGCCGGCCTTGCACCCGAAGACCGACTGCTGAAAGGTCCGCTCGCCGCGCTTGATCTTGATGACCCTTGTGAAACCAGCGCTGAAACGCTGCGTGACGTCGCCATGGCGGCCGAAGACGCGGCGCGGGCCGTCGCCGGAGTGACCAATTCCGAAGGCGGCGGCGCCTCGGCTGGCCGCGCCGTGATGGCATTGGCCACCTCGACCGGGTTTCGCGGCGGCAAGAGCGCGACGAGCTTTGGCTGTTCGGCAAGCGTGCTTGCCGGTGAAGGCAGCGACATGCAGCGCGACTATGCATGGCATTCGGCACGGCACTTCGCCGATCTTGACGACGCAGCGGCTATCGGCAGGCGCGCCGGCATCCGCGCCGTGCGCCGGCGCGGACCGATAAAGCTCGATACCGCCGCCATGCCGATCATCTTCGATCCGCGCGTTTCCTCGGGTCTGGTCGGCCATCTTGTCGGCGCGATAACCGGCAGCGCTATCACGCGCGGCACCTCGTTCCTCAAGGATGCACTCGGCACGCAGGTTTTCGACAGCAGCATTACCATAATCGACAATCCACTGCGGCTGCGCGGCCTGCGCTCGCGCAGCTTCGATGGCGAAGGCCTGCCGGTCAGCCGCACCGCGCTGATCGACAGGGGCGTGCTCACAGGCTGGCTGCTCGATGCCGCCAGCGCCCGACAATTGGGGCTGAAACCCACCGGCCACGCCGCGCGCGGCACCTCGGGGCCGCCGGGGGCGGGCGCCACCAATCTGCATATGGAACCCGGCAGCGTATCGCCCGCCGGGCTGATCGCCGATATCAAGCGCGGCTTCTATGTCACCGAACTGATCGGCATGGGGGTCAACGGCCTGACTGGTGATTATAGCCGCGGCGCCTCTGGCTTTCTCATCGAAGACGGCGAGATCACCGTTGCGGTCGCCGAAGTCACCATCGCCGGTAACCTGAAAGACATGTTCAAGGCGCTGACACCGGCCGACGATCTTGTCTTCCGCCATGCCGCGAACGTGCCGACGATCCGCATCGACGGGATGACGGTTGCTGGCGCCTGACCCCGATGCCTGAACGCAGCCGCCGCCACGAAAGCGACCTGTCGGTGGCAGTGCGCGCCGCCCATGCCGCGGGCGAGTTGGCATTGCGCCACTTCCACGCCAAATCGGAATGGTGGGACAAGGCGCCGGGCAATCCGGTCGGAATTGCCGACCTTGAGGTCGATGTCTATCTCAAAGACCGCCTGCTTGGCCACCGCCCGGATGATGGCTGGCTGTCGGAGGAAAGCGCCGACACCGCCGACCGTTTGGAAAAAAGCCGACTGTGGATCATTGATTCGATCGATGGCACGCGCGATTTCATCCGCGGCCGTACGGGCTGGGCGGTATCGGTGGCGCTGGTCGAAGCCGGGGAGGTAACAGTCGCGGCCTTGTCCGCCCCGGCACGCGGGCAATTGTTCGCCGCGATGAAGGGCCGTGGTGCGCAATGCAACGGCAAGAGGCTGCGTGTATCGGGGCTGGCGACACTGGCAGGCGTCCGGCTGCCGATCGACGCGGTCAACCTTGCCGCCAGCTTCTGGCCCGAACCCTGGCCGGGGACAGCGGTGGAAAAACCCAATAGCCTGGCGCTGCGCATGGCGAAACTGGCGTCGAACGAAGCCGACGCCTGGGTGGAAGGCCGCAGCATTTCGGAATGGGATGTCGCTGCATCGGCGCTGATCCTCACCGAAGCCGGCGGCACCGTCACCGACCGCGCCGGCGCACCACTGGCGTTCAACAAGCCCAATCCGGTGTTCCATGGCATCGCTGCGGCCACGCCGGCGCTGCACAGCGTGGTGCGCGACCGGCTCGACTATGCCCTCAAGGCGCTGGCGGCGCGGCGTCACCAGAAGGCATCCTCGCCCGGTTCGGCCTAGCTATTCCCAGCCGCCCGATCTCGATCTTGGGGCAGCGGTCCACCACGACCTGCAACCCCGCCGCCTCGGCCCGCGCCGCGGCTTTGGGGTCGACGACTCCCAACTGCATCCAGATGGCTTTGGCACCAATACTGATCGCTTCATCGACGATCGGGCCGACGGCATCCGAACGCCGGAAAATATCGACGACGTCAACCGGCCCCCCCCAAATGAGCAAGCGAGTGCTGGACATATTCGCCAAGCAGCTGCTGCCCGGCAATCGCCGGGTTGACCGGAATGACGCGATAGCCATGATTCTGCAGGAAGGCCATCACGCCGTAGCTCGACCGGTCGGGCCGATTGGAGGCACCAACGATGGCGATTATGCGGGCGCTGTTGAGCAGGTCGGCGATGGCCGTGCCGGTCGTGAGCGGCATGATCATTGACCTCCTTGCTGCGTCATCATGGCGGCAAGGGCCCGCATGACTGGCTCAACCTATAACCCCACCGTCACCGCCACGCCGCGGGCGATCTCGGCGAACACCTCGGCCTGTTTTCCTGTTCCCGGCTGGCCCGCATCCGATGCGGTGCGCAGCGCGATGTCAAGCGGCACGCGGCCGAGGAACGGCACGCCCATCGCGGTCGCTTCGGCCTCGGCGCCGCCATGGCCGAAGGGGTCGCTGGCTTCGCCGCAATGCGGACAAAGATAACCGCTCATGTTTTCGACGATGCCGAGCACCCGCACCCCGACTTCGTTGAACATCGACACGGCGCGGCGCGCATCGATCAGCGCCAGATCCTGTGGGGTCGAGACGATCACCGCGCCATCCGGCTTGAGCTTTTGTGCCAGCGTCAACTGCACATCACCGGTACCCGGCGGCATGTCGATGATCAACACGTCGAGCACGCCCCAATCGGCCTGTTCGACCATCTGCACCAGTGCCGAACTGGCCATCGGTCCCCGCCAGACGATCGCCTTGTTCGGGTCGGTCATCATCCCCATCGACAGTGCCTTGATGCCATGCGCGACGGCTGGCTGAAGTCGGTTTCCTTCCAGCCGTGCCCGGCCTTCAATCCCCATGAGCGTCGGCACCGATGGTCCGTAAATATCGGCATCGAGCAGGCCAACGGCATGCCCGGCGCGCGCCATCGCCACCGCGAGATTGGCCGCCACTGTCGATTTGCCCACTCCCCCCTTGCGCAATCAGCTTTCGGATGCCCGCTACGGTCGGCGCCACCGGTTGCGCGCCTTGGGTCGGCGCGGCCCCCCGATCCGCCGTCAGGATGATGCGGGCGGCATTTACCCCGGCGACACGGTTGACCGCTACTTCGACCGCGGCCTGCAGCCGCTCGGCAGCCACCCGATCGAGACCATCGACCGACAGCACCAGACCGACGATCCCGTCGTCCTTTACCACCAGCCCGGCAGCGCGGCCTGTTGTCGCAATGTCACTGTCGCCTGACGGATCGGCAACCCTCTTCAGCGCCGCCACCACATCATCCTTGAGCGCCATTGTCATTATCCTTTTTTCGTATTGCCATGGCAGCGGCAAGTCGTGCCCTCGCAATCCCCGCAGGCGATACGTATATAACGTTGGCTTTCACGAAGACGAGACCTGGAAACAGAATGCCCTGGCAAAACAACAATGATGGCGGACCCCCGGGCGATGAGCCCGACGCGAACCCCGGCAAGGGGGACGGCGGCAGCAACGACGGCAGCAAGCCCGATCGTGGCGACACCGGCCCGCG
This sequence comes from Polymorphobacter sp., assembly GCA_049314415.1. GTDB lineage: Bacteria > Pseudomonadota > Alphaproteobacteria > Sphingomonadales > Sphingomonadaceae > Sandarakinorhabdus. The sequence goes on along the minus strand of JBMOFG010000111.1, from coordinate 813 downwards.
CAGCCCATGGGGAGAAGCGCCGGTACGCAAGCCGCCGGCGGCGCGATCGTCGGGGAGCCGTGATTTCGACGACCTGTTGCGTCGCGGCCAGGAAAGGTTGCGGGCCTCGATGGGCAGTGACGGTGGTGGCAAAGGCGGCAGCAGCTTCGACCCGTTCGGCGGCACCACCTGGATCTGGATCGCCGGAGCGCTGGTTGCGGCGTGGATCGCCTTCTCCAGCTTCTATCGTGTCGACGCACAGGAACGCGGCGTGGTGCTGCGCTTTGGCCGCTTTGTTGAAACCACCGAGCCGGGTCTGCATTTCAAATTGCCATTTCCAATCGACACCGTGTTGTTGCGCAAAGTCGAACAGATTAATTCGGTCGATATTGGTGCCACGGAAGGCTCGGCCGAAAATCTGATGCTGACCGGTGACCAGAATATCATCAATTTGGCTTATGCGGTGCGTTGGAAGATCAAGAATCCGGAACTTTACCTGTTCGAACTTGCCGAACCCGAACAGACCGTTCGCGAAGTCGGCGAATCGGCGATGCGTGCCGAAATTTCGAAAGCAACATTGAACGACGCTATCGGCCCGCAGCGCGCGCAGATTGCCGAACAGGTGCGCGAACGCATGCAGGAACTGCTCGACAGCTACCGCGCCGGCATCGAAGTACGCGGCGTCGATATCAAACAGGCCGATCCACCCGCCGCCGTCGACGATGCCTTTAAGGATGTCTCGGCCGCCCAGCAGGACGCCCAGCAATATCTCAACCAGTCACGTTCCTATGCTCAGCAGTTGATCGCCAGCGCACAAGGCTCGGCGGCTGCGTT
>JBMOFG010000110.1:0-6634 GCA_049314415.1 Polymorphobacter sp. | reverse complement strand
TGTTCGGCCCGGCCCAGCGCGCCGAATAGATGCCCGGCGCACCGCCCAAGGCATCGACGCACAGCCCCGAATCATCGGCAATCGCCGGCAGGCCGCTCGCTTTGGCCGCTGCCAGTGCCTTCAGTTCGGCATTGGCGATGAAGGTCATGCCGGTCTCCTCGGGTTCATCGAGGCCGAGGTCGCCCGCCGACACCACGTCAAGACCGTAAGACCCGAGCAGTTCGGCCAGCTCAACGACCTTGCCAGGGTTGTGGGTCGCCAGCACCAGCCGGCCGGGCTGCAGCTGGCGGCGGCTCACCGACCGGTGGCCTTCAGCTGCGCGGCGAACACCTCGTTACAGCCGATGCGCGCCAGGCGCAGCAGGCGGAGCAGGGTTTCCTCGTCGAACGGCGCGCCTTCGGCGGTGGCCTGTACCTCGACGATGCCGCCGGTGCTGGTCAGCACGAAATTGGCATCGGTCCCGGCGTCGCTGTCCTCGATATAGTCGAGATCGAGCACCGGCTGGCCGGCATGGACCCCGCAGCTGATCGCCGATACCTGCGTTGTCAGCGGATCACCAGCCAAGGGGGTGCCCTTTGCCAGACTCTGGGCCATGATGCCGTCGACCGCCAGCCGCAGAGCTACCCAAGCGCCGGAGATCGACGCGGTACGAGTGCCGCCGTCGGCCTGGATTACATCGCAATCAAGCGTAATCTGGCGTTCGCCGAGCAGTTTCAGATCGGTGACGGCACGCAGGCTGCGTCCGATCAGCCGCTGGATTTCCTGTGTCCGTCCCGACTGCTTCCCCTTTGCCGCCTCACGTGAGCCGCGGGTATGGGTGGCGCGGGGCAACATGCCATATTCGGCGGTAACCCAGCCCGAACCCTTGCCGCGCAGCCAGGGCGGTAAGCGATCTTCGACGCTGGCGGTGACCAACACATGGGTGTTGCCGAACTTGACGAGGCACGAACCTTCGGCGTGTGCCGAAAAACCCGGTATCATCTCGATGGTGCGCATCTGGTCAGGGGCGCGGCCGGAAGGGCGCATGCAATTTTCCTTGTTCTGGTTCGGTCGGTGGGTAGCGGCTTCTTGTTCCTGCCGCAACGCTTGCGTTGGTGGCCTGCCGCACGAAAAGGCCCGACAGAACCGCGCAATGACCGTCGGCTCCAATCCGTGGGTGTGCGATGTCGTGTCTGGTGGTGCGGTCGCATTCCGAGATCAGCGCTGCACCTCGCATGGTGTCGGTGCTTGGCCGGCGGCACACGTGCCGCGCGTGACTTTCCGACCGGGCAGCACTACATGATCGACATGCAATCTCCATCGGTGGCCGAACTCAATGACCGCGCCCGCGAGGTGTTCCGGCAGATTGTCGACGCCTATGTGGCCAATGGCGCGCCGGTAGGATCGCGCACCTTGTCGAAAATCGGTGCCCTTGGCCTGTCGCCGGCTTCGATCCGCAATACAATGCAGGATCTGGAAGAGCTAGGCCTGCTGGCAGCACCGCACACCTCCGCGGGGCGGTTGCCCACGCAATTGGGGTTGCGCATGTTCGTCGATGGCATGATGCAGGCGAGCGAACCCTCCCCTGATGAACGCGCCGCTATCGACCAGGGTGCCAGCGGCAGCCCGGCGATAGAGGATGCATTGGCACGAACGACAGCTGTATTGTCCGGCTTATCGCATTGTGCCGGGCTGGTGCTCGTCGCCAAACAGGAAATGATAATCCGGCAATTGTCGTTCGTGCCGCTGGCACCGGGCCGGGCGCTCGCCGTGCTGGTGGGTGCCGATGGCAGTGTCGAGAACCGCATAGTCAGCCTGCCGGAAGGATTGCCGTCGAGCGCGCTCGAAGCGGCTGCCAACTACAGCAATGATCGGCTCGTGGGTTTAACGCTCGCCGAAGCGACCGACCGGTTGAGCGGCGAGGTCGCCGCCGACCGCGCCGCACTCGATGCGATGACGGCGGGGGCCGTCGCTACCGGATTGGCGGCCTGGTCATCGGACGGCACGCAACGGCCCGTGTTGATCGTGCGCGGCCAGGCCAATCTTGTCGAATCGAGCGTCGATCTCGATCGGGTGCGGCTGCTGCTCGGTGACCTCGAGGACAAGGAAGAACTCGTTCGCCTGCTCGAGCTTGCTCGCGGCGCGGACGCGACCAAGATTTTCATCGGCGCGGAATCGCAGCTGTTTTCCTTGTCGGGATCGAGCGTTATAGCCGCCCCCTATCGCGGCCCGGGCGGGCGGGTCGTTGGCGTTGTCGGGGTCATCGGCCCGACGCGGTTGAACTATGCCAGGGTCATACCCATGGTGGATTATACGGCACGAACTCTCAGCAGGCTGGTAGCATGAATGACATGAATGACGCACCCGACACGGTGCACGACGAAACCCCGGACACCTCGGAAAACGCCCCCGAAATCAACTATGCCGAAGAACTTTTGGCGCGCGACAAAAAAATCGCCGACCTGAAGGATCGCCTCCTGCGTCAAGCGGCGGAAACTGAGAATACCCGCCGCCGCCTGGAACGTGACAAGGCTGATACCGCTGCCTATGCGATGACCGGCTTCGCGCGCGACCTGCTGGCGGTGGCCGACAATCTGCGCCGCGCCGTGGCAGCGCTGCCCGCCGAAGGTTTTGACGGCGTGCGCGCCGGCATCGAAGCCACCGAGCGCGAATTAACCGCGATCTTTGGCCGCCATGGCATCACCCGCGTCGAAACCGAAGGACAGAAGCTCGATCCCAATCGCCATCAGGCGATGCTGGAAGTCGATGCCGAGGGCATGGAGCCGGGCAGCATCGTCGCCGAGCTGCAAGCCGGCTATGTCATCAAGGACCGGCTGTTGCGGCCGGCATTGGTCAGCGTCGCCAAGAGCTGACCAATCAACACGACCCGGGGAGCAGCCATGATCATTGTTATTGCCCGCGCCGAATTCGATCCTGAACGGATCGAGGCCCTGCAACCCGCGCTTGACGCAATGATGCGCGCGACCTGGGAAGAATCGGGTTGCCTGTCCTACTCGATGGCAGTCGAAAGCCGGACCGAGGGGATTTGCACAATTGTCGAGCGTTGGGAGAGCGAAGCGGCCTTGAAGGCGCATTTCGCGACGCCGCACATGGCGGCTTTCAATGCCGCCATCATGGGCCATGTCCGCTCGGTCGATGCCAAGCTTTATGATGTCACGGCTGAACGCGCGCTGGTAATCTGATCGGATGTTGTTGCGGGTGCAGTCTGCACCGGCAGCGACGCGGCGCGCTTGGCGATGATGCGGTTAACCGCCCAGGCGCCGATGGCCAGACCCACCATGCCCATCGGGCCCAACCGCCGCGCCAGCATCGGCAGCGTGGCGCCAAGCACCAGTCCGGCCGGCCCGGCAGCGACTCCGCCTACGCTGCGCGCTGCCGTACGACCCGCAACCGCCGATACCACTCGTCCCAAAAGCGCCATGTCAACTCTCCGATCCTGACGGATATAAGGACGACGAGGCTTCCCTGCACCCCCCGGCCGTTACCGCAGACAGCTGTCGATGCCTTCCTTGCCGATAAAACGTGCAGAGCGTTCGATACGACGGGCGTAGCGTTTGACGAAGCGTCCGGGCGTTGCGGCATTGCGCTTGATCGGTTGCGGCAGGATCGCGGCGATGCGGGCTGCCTGACGTTGGGTGAGGTCGGCGGCACTTGTCTTGAAATAATGCTGCGCGGCGGCTTCGACGCCATAGATGCCCGGGCCCATTTCGGCGATGTTGAGATAGACTTCCATGATCCGCGGTTTGCCCCAGATCACTTCGATCAGGAGGGTGAACCACGCTTCCAGCCCCTTGCGGATATAGGAGCGGCCAGGCCACAAAAAGGCGTTCTTCGCCGTCTGCTGGGAAATCGTCGAGCCGCCGCGCAGCTTATCGCCAGTCGCGTTGCGCAATGCTGCTGCTTCCATTGCGTTGAAATCAAAGCCATTGTGAACGCAGAAGCGCGCGTCCTCGGCGCCGATGGCGGCACGTGGTACGCTGGCGGCGATGTCGCTGAGACCGACCCATTCGCGTTCCACATGATGGCCGGCGACGGCGTCCCGTGCCATCGGCCATGTCAAAGGCACGGGGATGAAACGATAGGCGGCTACCCAGCCGATACTGACCAGCACGAACAGGAAGACGAGCCGGGCCGCCCAGCTTATGAGGCGGGAAATAAAGCTGCGGCGCTGCGGTTGAATTGACACTGTTCCTCCCGAAGTCCGCAATTGGCGGTGTCGGGCGCCAAAGGTCAACCGCCCATGACAGTACAGTGTCGTGGATCAGGCGAGTTCGGGCAGCGTCCGTCGTTCAAGCGCCAGGTCGTGCATGGCTTTTGACAATTTTTCGAACGCCCGCACTTCGATCTGGCGGACCCGCTCTCGGCTGATGCCGTAATGTTGCGACAACTCCTCGAGCGTTTCCGGTTCGTCAACCAGCCGGCGCTGTGTAAGAATATGTTTTTCGCGCGCGTTGAGCGCCGCCATTGCGGCGGTCAGCAGCTCGTGACGCTGGTCGCGCTCTTGTTCGTCGGCAAGCATCTCGTCCTGCAACGGCCCGGTGTCGGCAAGCCAGTCCTGCCATTCGCCCTCGCCATCCTCGCGCAGGGGCGCATTGAGCGACGTGTCGCCGCCCATCGCCATGCGGCGGTTCATGCTGACGACTTCATCCTGGGTCACCCCCAGCGTTGTGGCGATGCTTTCAACCTGTTGCGGGCGCAAATCGCCGTCTTCCATGGCGTTCAGCTTGCCCTTGAGGCGACGCAGGTTGAAGAAAAGCTTTTTCTGGGCAGCGGTAGTACCGATCTTCACCAAGCTCCACGAACGCAGGATATACTCCTGGATCGAGGCCCGGATCCACCACATCGCATAGGTGGCAAGACGAAAACCCTTTTCGGCATCGAACTTCTTGACGCCCTGGATGAGCCCGATGTTGCCTTCGGCGATAAGCTCGGCGACCGGCAGACCATAGCCACGATAGCCCATAGCGATCTTGGCAACGAGCCGCAGATGGCTAGTGACCAGCTTGGCAGCTGCTTCGGGGTCCTGATGCTCCTCCCAGCGCTTGGCGAGCATATATTCCTGCTCGGGCGCCAGCAGTGGAAACTTGCGGATTTCGGCGAGGTAGCGATTAAGCCCGTCTTCGCCGCCAAGAGCGGGAATCGAGGTACGGGTCGCGGGGACATTGGCCATCGGATTATCCTTCCTGGCCGCTCGAAAGACGACCGATCAACTCCACTATATCGGCTGGCAGGGCCGATTCGAAAGACAGTTTTTCTTGGGTAAGTGGATGTACGAACCCCAGCGTCGCCGCGTGCAGCGCCTGCCGGGCAAAGCCCAGCTCCTGCATAACGGCCGAAAGGCTGCCGGGGTTGCGTCCATAGGTGGCGTCGCCCAACAGGGCATGGCCGATTGATGCCATGTGAACGCGGATCTGGTGTGTGCGGCCGGTTTCTAGCCGGCATTCAATTTGTGCGGCGTGGCGCAGGCTGCGCACGCTGCGATAATGTGTCACTGCCCGCTTGCCGCGACCCTCCGGCACGATGGCAATTTTTTGGCGGTTGGCAGTGGAGCGTGCCAGAGCCGCTTCGATCCGGCCCGCCGGGGGCGTCGGGTGACCCGCGACGATGGCGGTATAGCGGCGCTCGACAGTGTGCGCGGCGAACTGGCGCGACAGGAATTCGTGCGCCGGGTCGGTCTTGGCGACGACGAGCAGTCCTGATGTATCCTTGTCGATTCGATGGACGATGCCCGGCCGCGCCACGCCGCCGATGCCCGACAATCGCCCGGCGCAATGGTGGAGCAGGGCATTGACCATGGTTCCGTCATAATTGCCCGCCGCTGGATGAACGACGAGGCCCGCCGGCTTGTCGACGATGAGCAGGGCGTCATCTTCATGGACAATAGTCAGCGGAATATCCTGCGCCACGGATTCCGAAGCGCGTGCCTCGGGGATGATCAGCGTCACGGCTTCGCCGCCCTTGACCTTCAACTTGGGATCCCAGAGTACCCCGGCGCTACCCGATACCTGGCCACCTCCGACCAGCGCCTTCAACCGCTCCCGGCTGTGCTGGGGCAGCGCGATCGCCAACGCGCGATCGAGACGCAGACCTGCAACGCTGGCCGGCAAAACAACATCAATCGACTTTTCGCCCACCATAACTTAGTCGATGTCGGCATGATCGTGGAAATTGCAAGCCGGGTAAGCGAAACCCTGTTGGCCGAAGCTGCCAGAGCCGGTGCCTGCGAATGCTGCGGGCTTTTGCTCGGCCGGCCGGGACATATCGCCGCCGCAGTGCCGGCACTTAATATTGCCGTCGACCCAGCGCGCAGTTTCGAAATCGATCCTGCTACGCTGTTGCGGACCCATCGGGAGGCACGGAGCCTGGGGCAACAGGTTGTCGGCCATTATCACAGCCACCCCAATGGCCAACCCGAACCCTCGGTACGCGATGCCGCGCGCGCGGCCGCCAATGGGGAAATCTGGCTGATCATCGTTTCTGGCATGATAACCGGCTGGCGTGTTGTCGACAGCGACCTGGCCGGCAGCGCCGTCCATGGCCGTTTCCTTCCGGTGATGCTGTCCCCGACATCGGCGGCTGCCTGATGGCGAGCGGTGCGGTCAAATGGTTCGATGCCCAGAAAGGCTTTGGGTTC
>JBMOFG010000109.1:0-6639 GCA_049314415.1 Polymorphobacter sp. | reverse complement strand
GAGACTGCCGCCAGCGTTGATCTGGCCGCGTAAGTCGATGCGGTCTTGCTTGACCTTCAACCGCACTGCCTCGCCATCGCCTGTCGCGAGATCGAAACGGGGCGGCACGCCATAAAGACTGTCGTAATGGCTATAGGCAAAGCCCAGTTCGCCGTCGGCATCAATGAAAGCCGCACCACCGCCGGCCGTCCAGGTCCGCGCCGCCGAATTCGGAAGCCGGGCGTCGAGCGCCGCGAGAGCGCGTACCCCCGGATCCGCGCTGGCCAACGCCGCCGCCCGCACCGGCCGCGACAGCAGGAAGCCACCGATGCGTAAGTCGTCACTTTTGGCAAGGCTTGCGTCGGCGTGAAGAACGATCCTGTCACTGACCGGCATTTCGAAGACCCCGGAAATGTTTCGCTCGGTCGCTGCCGAACCAAAGCTTCCCAGCACATCGACGTGCACCGGCTCCGTCGGCACTTCGCGCGGGATGCGCTTGTCTATGACATTGACGACACCACCGATGGCCGAGGAGCCATAAAGCAGCGAAGCCGGTCCGCGCAGCACTTCGATGCGTTCGGCGAGCTGCGGGTTGATGACAACAGCATGGTCAACCGAAGTATTGGAGACGTCAAAGCTGCCGATACCATCGTTGAGAATGCGAATGCGTTCCCCCTGAAAACCGCGCAGGACCGGCCGTGAGGCATTGGGACCGAAGCTCGTCGAACTCACCCCCGCCTGGCGCGATAGCGTGTCACCGATTGTGCCACGCAATTCGCGGATCAGGTCCGTTCCCTGCAGCACGGTGACACCCGACAGGGTGGTCGCGCGATCACGCGCATAGGGCGCGGTCACAATGATTTCCGCTGACACAGTGCTGTGCAATGCCGTGTCAGCTCCGGGAGCGGCGACATCGGCAAGTACAGGCCCTGCCGCGGAACCAAGGAGCACGGCGAGCATGGGAAACTTGATACGCATCACGAACCTTTTTTCAGCACCGCGACTATGGGTAAACAAGTTCGTATATGTTATACTATATCGTGTCAAGATATGCGTTTGGCGGTCCCTATTATAATCGATCAATCCGAACATGCCTCGCGTTGGCGAAGCCAAGGCCGCATGGGACCAAGGACAACGCCCGGGCAAGAAAGCTGGCGCGGGATAGCCGGATCATAACCGGCAAATGCGGAGTGCTAGCCGGCTTCGCCACTGGCTGAATGCTGGACCCAGTCTCCATATGTGGAGACGAAGTCCAGCGCCGGGGAGCGGTTGACGCCGCAAGTGCGACGTCAACCCGTCATTATCGGGTTGTTCAGGCCTCAGCCGTGGACGCGGCGAACTGCTTTTCGAAAAGACCTGAAATCAGCGACAGCGAGAAGAGATGCGCATAGCCAAGCCCGAGCATGCCAGACTTAACGAGCTTGCGGGCCTGGTCGCCGCGCAAATCCTGCAGGCGATCTTCAGCGATCATGCGGAAACCACGATAGACGGCGGGTTCGGCCAGACCTTCGCGCTGGATGGTGACTTCGCCATCCATCAGCAGATCGAGCTTGGCCAGTTCCTCCATGAAGGCGCGCGTGCGCATGACAGCCTGTTCGAACTGCTCGCAGAACGCCAGAACGCTTTTTGTGGTATCGGTCGGCTCGGTGCCGTTGAACAATGGCTCGCCTTCATCGGCAACGATCTGGCCAGCGGTGTCGTCAAAACACAAGGAAAGATCGTCGCTCTGCGGCGACAGGCGGGCGAGCATGAAGGGGTAACGACGAACAAATGCGGGGATATACTGGCCTGCTTCCCACTGATCATCGGCGCCCAGATAGAGATTGCTCCCTTCTTGCAAGCCGACGAGCGCGAGCGGCGCGGGGTTGTCGCCAAGGCCGAACACGATCGGGTAAAAACGCTGCACAATGGCAAATTCGTCGACGGTGACCGGGATCGCATGGGTCTTGCGGCTGAAGGCCAGGTCAGAACGCGGCTTGAGACCGTGCGTGGGATGAAGCTGCGACGACAAGGGAACCAGACCGCCATAAAAAAGTGGCAGGCTTTGTTCCGTCGGTGAAGCAGGCGTGCTGGCCATGATCGCGCATCTTTCTCAAGGTCTGGAAAAGCATTTCAACGGTGCGGTGTCTAGGGTGCGCCAGCGTTTCGCGCAAGCTGCTGCCAGCAACAAACCATGATGCACGGTTTCACAGCATTTTTCCCGGGTTCATCAGCCCCAGCGGATCGAATGCCGCCTTGATGGCCCGAATCGCCGCCAGTTTGCCGGGATCACCCAAACGGGCAAGTTCATCGCGTTTGAGCAACCCGATGCCATGCTCCGCCGAAATCGATCCACCCGCTGCGCTGACCAGATCATGGACCTGCTTTGTTATCGCCCCACGGCGCGATGCCAGCCACTCGGTCGCCGCCGGTCCCGCCGGCGCCCGCACATTGAAATGCAGATTGCCATCGCCAAGGTGACCAAAAGCGACAACTCGTGCGCCGGGGAAGGCTGTCTCGATCTGCGCCGTTGCCGCCAATGCAAAACCCGGCATATCAGCGACCGCTACCGCGATGTCATGATGTACCGCGGGACCATCGCGCCGTTCCGCCTCGGGCAGCCCTTCGCGCAATCGCCAAAGCGCCGCAGCTTGTGCCGCCGAGGAAGCAATGACGGCGTCTTCGGCTTGGCCTGCCGCCACGGCGTCGGCAAGGGCATCGACAAGGACATCGTCAAGGCTGTGCGGCCCGGCCAGTTCGACCAGCGCATGCCAATGGTGCTTGCCAGCAAGTGGCGGGCGATTTCCCGGGACATGATCGAGGACCAGTTGCAGCCCGACATCGGGGATAAGTTCAAAACTTTCGACCTGGTTGCCCGATGCCATGCGCAGCCGCGCCAACAATGCCAGCGCCGCATGCGGATCAGGCACTCCTGCCCAAGCAACGGCGCGGTGCGCCGGGGCCGGCACCAGCCGCAGTGCCGCCGCCGTAACGATGCCAAGCGTGCCTTCAGCGCCGATCAACAACTGCTTGATGTCGTAGCCGGTATTGTCCTTTGCCAGTCCGGTCAGTTGGTTCAGAACTTCGCCCGACGGAAGCACGGCTTCGAGCCCGACGACGAGGGCGCGCATTGTGCCATGGCGCAACACCTGCACGCCACCGGCATTGGTTGAAACCAGCCCGCCGATCGTGGCGCTCCCCTTTGCCGCCAACGAAAGCGGAAATTCGCATGCGACGGCGCGTGCCGCGTCGTGAACCTGGGAAAGGATAACGCCGGCTTCAGCAGTCAACGTCAACCCGGCGGCGTCCACCGCCCGAATTTGGTTCAACCGCACCAACGACAATAGCACGGCCGAGCCGTCCGCCGCCGGAATGGCACCACCCACCAGCCCGGTATTGCCACCCTGGGGCACCAGAGCAACTCGATGTGCCGCTGCCACGCGGACGATGGCGGCAACGGCCTCGGTCGTACGCGGCTGCAACACAACCGGACTGGCACCATGGAAATGCCCGCGCCAGTCTACCAGCAGCGGCGCCAGCACCGCCGGGTCCTCACTCCATTCAACGGCCGCGCTGGTCAACGCGGCAAGCACAAGTGGCGAAGGCGTCTTGATGATCACAGCTGCTCTTATCGCGACCGGCCCGGCGGCGATAGACGGGCACATTGACGCCAAGGCATCCTCAACGCAAAAAAGTGGGACTGGGGTTATGTTGGGTTCACGGCGGGTTCAATCGCAGGGTATCAAGCAGCCATGACAGCGCCGGAATGGTCCGGCTTGCGGAATGATGATGACGGTGTGACAGTATTGGTACGACCCTCGGGTTCAGCGTGTTGGCGCGCATTGGTCGGGATGGCTGGATTGGCCATGGCGGTCACGCAGCCGGCTGCTGCGATGCCACAGCGGCAGCAGCCTGTCGTTTCCAATGAAAGCCTTGGCGCGCCATGGGGACGGATGCCAGTGTCGCAGGGCGGTCCCGCCGATGCGCGTCCAGCGCCGCCACGGTCCGGACGCAACCGTTGCATTGGTGTCGACAATCTGGCCGCCGCGCAGCTTTTCGGCGATCGGGCCATCGAGCTTACAATGCGCAATGGCCGGCGCTACCGTATGTTCTTCGCGAGAGAATGTCAGGCGCTCAGCTTCTACCAAGGCTTTTACTATCGCAGGCACAAGGCCGGACAATTATGCGCCGGTCGCGATGTGATCGGCGCACGATCGGGCGGCGAATGCCCTATCGCCAGCATTTTGCCCGTGCAGCATTTTCGGAACCAGGCCCCCGGTTTCTAAAATGTCGGCTACAGGGCCGCGCAAAAAGACGTCCCGGCGCGTTAGTTGGGCGTCGCTGCGCCTGGTTTGACGCGCAAGAGGGGCTGTCGCCAAACTCAGAATGGACACTTCTGATCACGGATTTTTGCGAAGACCCGCATTTACAACGCATAATCCTATCATTTGTACGAGGATTTGAGCCGGAAAAACACCGCAACAACTGTGTCTTTTTCGTCACCCCTATCGATATGATGACATTCGTCACAAGAAAGTGTCGAGAGCGCTGGACAATTGCCGGTTCATGCGACCAAACTTCAATTCGAACGTGAACGTGACATTACGTTCTGAGCTTCGGGATCTGTCTCCAAAAGACAGTCTCGGGGGATTGTTCCTGGGGAGGTTATCATGATGACTCGTTTTCGAATCCGGTCTGGCCTGATTGCCAGCGTTTCTTTGATCGGGCTGCTTTCGGCGCCCGCGCTTGCACAAGCCACGGCGCAGGCCGGCAGTGCCGCGGCCGATACCGGCATCGAAGAAATCGTCGTGACCGCGCAGCGCACGGCGCAGAGCCTGCAGGACGTGCCTATCGCGGTGTCGGCCTTCAGCGCCGAAGCCTTGCAGCGGCAGCAGATCCAGAACAGTTCCGATTTGCAACTGACCCTGCCCAACATCACCTTTTCCAAGGGCAATTTCACCGGCTCCAGCTTCACCATCCGCGGTATCGGCGATTTGTGCGTCGGCGTGACCTGCGACAGCGCCACTGCCATTCACGTCAACGGCAGCCCGCTGGTCGCAACCCGCCTGTTCGAAGCCGAATTCTTTGATATGGAGCGCATCGAAGTGCTGCGCGGTCCGCAAGGAACGCTGTTCGGCCGCAATGCCACCTCGGGTGTTATCAACTTCATCACTGCCAAGCCCGACCTCAACAAGCTGGGTGTCGCGGCCGAAGCCGATTACGGCAATTACAATTCGATCCGCGTCAAGGGCATGTTCAACCTGCCGGTCACCGACCGTCTCGGCGTGCGCGTTGCCGGCTTCTACCTGAAGCGCGACGGCTTCACGGACAATCTGTTCAACAACACCCAGATCGATGGCCGTGACATGTTCGGCATCCGCGGCTCGGTGCGTTGGGAACCGACTGACAACACCCGCATCGACCTGATGGGTTACTACTTCAAGGAAGACGACAATCGGTCACGCATCCAGAAGCAGCTTTGCCAGCGTGACCCGACTGGCGTGCTGGGCTGCCTTCCTGGCCGGCTCGATTTCGGCAAGCTGAACGGCAATTCGACCTTTGTCGGCGTGCTGTCATCGCGTGAACTGCTGCGCGTCAACGGTGGCGCCGCCTTTGGTGGCCCGCTGTCGACCGCCGGTCTTGGCAGCCTGTACGGCCCGGACCCCTATGCCAACTTCCAGGAACCGACCGATGTGCGCCAGGTGCGCACTGCCTATGATCCGACCTATCTGGCCGAAGAACAACAGTATCAGGCCCGCATCGAGCATGACTTCGGCCCGGCAAAGATCCAGGTCACCGGCCTTTATCAGAAGACCAAGGTCGATTCATCGGTCGATTATAACCTCGGCACCCAGGACCCGACCGTCTTCAAACCGGGCCTCGCTGGCCTCCAAGGCCTTGCTGCCGGCATCCCCGCCTTCTCGAGACTGCCGGGCTTCCTGATCCCGAGCGGTGTGAACGGCCCCTATTGCGGCTCGCTCGCCGAAGAAACCGGCACCGGCCTTTATGGTGGCAAGTCGATCTGCAATTCAGTCCCGCTGACCTTCGACCGTTCGAACGAAGAGCGCCGTACCTGGTCGGTGGAGGGCATCTTCACCACCCAGTTCGATGGTCCGCTCAACTTCCTGCTCGGCGGTATCTATCTGGACACCAAGCTTCCGGAAAACAGTTATTATGTGAACGGCTTTGGTATCGACTATGTCACAGGCGTACTTGGCGCCGCTACTGCGCTCGGCAGCGGCCTGCCCGCCGGCTATCTCGGCACGCCGTTCTTCCGCAACAACACCGATGTCACGACGCTGAAATCATATGGCATATTCGGTGAAGTTTACTGGAACGTGTCCGATGCTATCAAGGTCACCGCCGGACTTCGCTACAACAATGACAAGAAGTTTGTCCGTGCCCGTTCGACACTGGCCAGCTTCTTCGTGCCGTTCGGCACGGCAAACGCCTTTGCGTCGCCTTTTGTTGGCTCTTTCGATGCCGATCCGGGCACTGCCGGAAACCAGTTGTTCCAGGAACGCAACGTCAACTTCGGCGAATTCACCGGCCGCGTTGTGGTCGATTGGAAAATTTCCGACGACAACCTGATCTATGCGTCCTACTCGCGCGGTTACAAGTCGGGCGGTATCAACCCGCCGCTGCAGCCGATCTTCGCTGTACCCGAAGCCTTCAATCCAG
>JBMOFG010000108.1:0-6673 GCA_049314415.1 Polymorphobacter sp. | reverse complement strand
TGATAGCCGTTGAAGGCATCCCACAGCCCGTCCTTGATCATCGTGTCGACCAGTTCGATGGCGCCCATCTTGGTGCCGCCGCGCATCGCTTGTGCATGGGTTGACAGGCTCATCGATTCCTGGCCGCCGGCGATCATGATCCTGGCGTCGCCCGACTGGATTGCCTGTGCTGCCAGCGCAACGGCACGCAGCCCCGAACCACAGACCTGATTGACCCCCCAGGCCGGACTCTCCTGTGCGATGCCGGCCAGCATCGCAGCCTGGCGGGCCGGGTTCTGCCCCTGGCCCGCGGTGAGCACCTGCCCGAGGATGACTTCGTCGATCTCGTCGGCCGAAACGCCGGCATCGGCCATTGCGGCAATGATCGCGGCCTTGCCGAGTTCATGCGCCGGCACGCTGCCCAATGCCCCCATGAAACTGCCGACGGCGGTACGGCGGGCAGCGGTGATTACGGTTCCGGTCATGGTCAAACTCTCCGAAGAACGATGCGATTCGTTGCCCGGCAACGATAAAGCCAGGTGCCGTGAATTGCCAGAGCGGGCGGGTGGGCAGGCAGGCGCCGTTGCTGTGACCGGGCGCAGCGCGTCGACCCAAATGGCGCTTTGCCTCAGGAACGGAGCAGCCAGTCCGCCAGCGGATCCCATAACAGCGACGCGGCCCGCCCGCCGACGACCATGCCGACATGACCGGCCGCGAGCGGCAGTGGTGCGCCGATACCAAGGGTCGACAGCGCGGCCGCAGGCGGCACGATACGGTCGCGCGCGGCAATGATGTCGAGGATGGGAATGCGCAGCGCTGCAGGGTCGATGCGCTGTCCGGCGATGCGCCAACAACCACGGCCCGGCGCATCGTCACGATAGAATGTTTCGGCCAGCGTCCGCGCTGTCGCCAGTGACAGCGGCGCGCCGGTGTTCGACCAGTCTTCCAGTGCGGCAAAGGCCGCGATGTCGGTTTCAGGCGCCGTTGCCAGCCGGGCATATTTGGCCGCCAGCCCGGCTTCGTCGAGCGCCCAGAAGGCGGGCTGCAGCAATTCGATCGGCAGCACGCCAAGCTGCGTCGCCAGCGGCTCGGTGTGCGTCCACCACTCGGCCAGCCGCGGCCGGGCCGCATCATAGCCGGCAAAATTCCACGGTGTTGCCAGCAGCGCCACGCGACGCACCTGCGTCCCGAGCAGCGCCGCGGCGGCCAGCGCCAGCGTGCCGCCCAAACAATAGCCAGCCAGCGCTACTGGTCGGCCCAGCCCGGCGATGAGCGGCACCAACCGGTCGGCAAGCAGTTGCTCGATCCCGAGCGGTGATGTTTCGCCCCAATCGACCAGCAGCGGGTTCAGCCCGCGCGCGACCAAGCCGGCGAGCAGCGAGTTGTCCGGCGCCAGATCAAGCACATGCGCCGGGTTGATCAGTGACGGGACGACAACAACCGGGGGCCCGCTGCCGCCGTGGTCCTTCAGGCTGACACTACCGATGCGGCCGATTTCCGGATGCGCGGCGCGCGGCGCTGCCGGTGGTGCCGCCTGATAGCGCCGCAGCCCGGCCAGAACCGCCCGCAACTGCACCGGATCATTGGCGCACAGCCGCGTCATGATATCGAGAAAGACGGTGAGAGGGCGTGGGCCGCGGCTACGTTGCGGTGCAACATCAACATGTGTTAAACGCTGAGGTTCTTGAGTTTCAGGATTGTTCATGGCCAACGCATCCACAACCGCTGCTGACGGCCAAAAGGCCGGCGAATCGCCGGTGATAATCAAGAAATACGCCAACCGGCGGCTCTATAATACCGAAAGCAGCAGCTATATCACGCTCGATCATCTGGCGACGATGACGCGTCAGGGCCGGGATTTCCAGGTGTTCGATGCCCGCAGCGGTGAAGATATCACCCGTTCAGTGCTTGCCCAGATCGTCATGGAAGAAGAAGCCGGTGGCCAGACCATGCTGCCGGTGCCGTTCCTGCGCCAGATCATCGCCATGTACGGTGATTCGATGCAGGGTATGGTGCCGCATTATCTCGAAGCGTCGATGGCGGCATTTTCGGAAAACCAGAACACGTTTCGTGATGCGGCGCTGAAGCCTTTCGAACAACTCGCCAAGCAGAATTTGGCACTTTTCCAGGCAGCATCGGAGATGTTGAGCGGTGGCGTGATCGCCAAGACGCGCCCGGCTGCGGCCACGCCGGTTTCGCCGGCTGCGGACCCGGCCGCTTCGGCCGACAAGAATGGCGAGATGGCCGCCTTGAAGGCGCAATTGGCTGCGTTGCAGGCGCGCCTCGACGGGCTTGCCAACAGCTGAGGCGGCGCTGGCTGTGCCGCAGCGTCGCATCATTTAACTTTACGACTTTTACCTCGCCAATCCGCTTGCTCGCTGGCCACCGCATCGCTATGAGCCGCCCCGGGGTATGGATGCTCGGTTTCGGGTATTCTGGACGGTCGAACAGGGGTGCAACGGCCCGGGGGGCGAGCACAGCTGTCGCCGGCGGGTGGAGGCTTGCGTGATGAGTGCAACTGTTTCGATGCGCGGTTCGGATGGCGGCGCCAGTGTCGACATGATGATGATCGGCGACAGCAGCGACATGAGCGGGGCAGGCGTTAAACAATTGCCTGCGGATTACCGTCCGACGCCAGACGAAGAATTCATGAACCCGCGCCAACTCGCATTCTTCAGGCGCAAGTTGCTCGACTGGAAGGAATCGATCCTCCAGGAAGCCGCCGGCACGCTGGAAACGCTGAAGGCCGAGCCGATGCGCGAGCCCGATGTCACCGATCGCGCGTCGAGCGAAACCGACTGGGGCATCGAACTGCGCACCCGTGATCGCCAGCGCAAGGTGATCAGCAAGATCGATGCAGCGCTGCGCCGGATCGAAGCGGGTGATTATGGTTATTGCGAAGTCACCGGCGAACCGATCTCGCTGCAACGGCTGGAAGCGCGGCCTATCGCGACGATGACGATCGAGGCGCAGGAGCGGCATGAACGCGACGAAAAAATCACCCGGGACGAGTGAAACGCGTCGCGACAAGCCGTAACGTTATGTAACGTAACATAACGTTAAAAGCGGCCATGCGATAACCGCGTATCGCGATGCTCTGCCCCGTGGCCGTCAATGCAACCGGTCGATCTCCTCCTTCAACTTCAGTCTTTCGCGCTTCAGTTGCGCAAGCCGGGCCTGATCCGGGAGCGGGCGGCGGGTTTCAGCGGCAACCGATTCATCGAGCCTGGCGTGCCGGGCGGTAAGGCTGGCGAGATGGGCATTGGCCATTAAAGTCTCCCTTTGGTGCCATCGCGTCGTGATGGCCGTGGCTGGGATTGCGGATGCTTTCACGAACGGCCGCGCTTGTCCATGCTTGCTTTTTCATTCCTGGTGCGAAGATAATTTGTTGTGCCACGATCAGCGCGGCGTGCAGATGTGATAAGCAGCCATGGCCGCTGCGGCGCGATTCGGCGGTGAGGGAGCGGATGGCGTGGAAGAGACCGAAATTCGGGCGCGAATCGAAATCGCCCGACGCGACCATCGCGATCTTGATGCAGCGATCGAGGCGCTGCGCCAGATGCCCAATGTCGACATGATCCAGCTGCAGCGGTTCAAGAAACGCAAGCTCAAGCTGCGCGACGAACTCGCTCTGCTCGAAGACATGCTCGTTCCCGACATCATTGCCTGACAACCGTCATGCCGGGACCCACAGCAGCCAGAGCGGATCGGCAGCGGCGGATTTTGCCGTCCGGCAGCCCCTGTCGCACTATGGCGCATCCGGCCGGGCGGGGGCAGGAGCCAACCAACCCTGCCTGGTTCCGGCTCGTCGGTCGGCAGAATGCGGATCGCATTGCATGAAGCGCGTCGTTCTTGCGCTCCTGCCGCTGCTTGCCGCGCTGATGGGTACGCCAGCGCAGGCCGTGGCCGTGTCAGCAGCGGTCATCGGTACTGGCTATGCCCGCAGCTGTTTCGAGGCCGCCACCGCTAAGCGCCCGCTGCGCGAGGCTTTGCGTCTGTGCGATTCGGCATTGCTCGATCAAGCGCTGACGGCGAGCGATCGCGCCGCGACGCTGGTCAATCGCGGCATTATTAACATGCAGGCGCAGAAGGTTGATGCAGCACTCGCCGATTATGATGCCGCTATCCGGCTTGCACCCGACAATGCCGAGGCGTGGATAAACAAGGGCATTGCGCTGGTGCAGATCGGCAATCGTGACGATGAAGCCGTGGCGCTGCTGACCGAAGGCATTGCCCGCGGCCCGAAACAGCCGGCAGTCGCCTATTATTCGCGCGCCGTCGCCTATGAGGGGCTGGGCCGGCCGCGCCAGGCCTATGAAGATTACAGTCGCGCTGCCCAGCTCGATCCCGATTGGACCGAGCCTGCCGAACAATTGCAGCGCTTCAAGGTCGTGCGCGGCAAGACCATGAGCGGCTGATCGAAAAAGGGGGGCCGGTGCGAAACCGGCCCCCCTGTCGTTCGGATTATGCCGCTGCGAGGCGGGTTTCGGCCGCTGGTGCTGCGGAGCCGATGGTCACCTTGCGCGGTTTCTTGTGTTCGGGAACTTCGCGCACCAGTTCGATGTGGAGCAGGCCGTTGGTATAGCTGGCGCCGGTTATCTTGATCGTGTCCGCAAGCTGGAAACGCCGTTCGAAGGCGCGCTTGGCGATACCGCGATGCAGGAAGACCCGGCCGTCGCCCTCGGCTTCGGGCAGCGCTGCGCCGATAACGATAAGGGTGTTTTCCTGGACGGTCAGGTCGAGTTCGTTTTCGGCAAAGCCGGCCACTGCCATTGCGATACGATAGGCGCCATCGCCAAGCTTTTCGATGTTGTAGGGAGGATAGCTGCTGTCACCGCCATCAACCCGACCGGTAAATTCCACCAGACGGTTGAGATTTTCATAGCCGATCGACGAACGCAGCAGCGGCGAGATGTCAAATGCACGCATGGGGCATGTCCTTCCAAAAGCGTATTGCCACAATGTCCCCGCCTGAAGGGCCGGGGTGCGTCGGCGCCCCGATTGGCAACGCCGACCGTTTTGAGATGGCGCTGCATTGCCGGCTTTCAAGAGGGCGCGCCTGCCTACTGGCGTTCACCCGCCGGGCTGTGGCACAGTGCAGTGTGTCCAATGATCACCAGCGCGCCGTGGAGGCTCTGTACAACGAGGCAATCATTGTCGCCGATCAGGCGCGGCGTTGGTTCGGCGGGCCGGGGGCGACATGGCGCGCTACACTCGACATTTCTCAACAGGCGCTGGTGGCAACCGAAAGCCTCGCGACGACAGCTCGGGTACTCGCGATTATCGCCTGGTCGCTCGATCCGCGTCAAACGACGACTGTGCTGCCCTTCATGCGCACCGATAGCGATGCTCCGCTGGCGCCTCCTCTTATCGGCACGCCGGGCGGCGAGCTTGCGGCGGCGGCCCGGCGCTTGACGGCGCGCGCTGCAGAGTTGACAGCAGCAACCCACTCCTCGCCGCCGAATGCGGCCAATTCCCGGCGTCTTTCATGAACCCTTTTCACCTTGCGATCCCGGTTGATGACTTGTCGGCTGCCCGGCATTTCTACGGCAGTGTGCTCGGCTGTCCGGAGGGGCGGTCATCACCGATATGGATAGACTTCAACTTTTACGGGCATCAGCTTGTGGTCCATCAGGCGCCGCGCAGCGCTATCACGCGCAACCCGGTCGACGGCGATGCCGTGTCGGTGCCGCATTTTGGACTGGTGCTCGATTGGGCCGCGTGGGAAGTGCTGGGCGCGCGCATCGCCGCCGCCGGGGTGGCGTTCGAATTGCCGCCGCATGTCCGTTTTGCCGGCAAGCCGGGCGAGCAGGGCACTTTTTTCCTGTTTGACCCGGCTGGTAACGCGCTCGAATTCAAGGCGATGCGCAATCCCGACAATCTTTTCGCGGTTTGATCAAAGCCTGAACCCGTCGCCGCCCTGCGCAAATGGGCGGCAGTTACCCCAGCGCACGCACCAACTGTCGCACCACGGCGATCCAGGGTGCATCGAGGACGATCTGGCGTGCACCGGGTGTGGCGGGCAGGATCTGCAGCCGTCCCGCTTCGGTGGCGACGAGGCGACCAAAGGCGTAACCGCCGGCAGCACGCGGTGCGAGTACATCGCGGTTGATGGCGCGGGCATAATCCTCTGGCGCCAGCCGATCGGCCCATAGCGCATCGCCGGCACGATAATCACCATGTGCGACCTCGACGATGATGCCGACCATCGGACTGGCGGGAGTTGGTGGCAGCAATGTCATGGGCTTGCGGGGTGCCGCCACGCCTTCGCCACTGATGACCGCTGCGACTGGGAGGTCGTTGCGGTCGGGCAGCGTGACCAGATCGGCGGCTTCCACGCCGATGGCTGCTGCGATGCGGTTGAGCCAGTCAACCGATACGGTGCGTACACCAGTTTCAAGCCGGCCGATCGTCTGCGCCGTCGTCGGCGGACGGCACGCCAATGCGACATCGAGCAAGGTCATGCCCTTGGCCTTGCGGGCTTCCCGGATACGCGTCAGCATGCGACTTCCTTTCTTAGGAACCATTACGGTTATCTCTGTCCTACAATATCGCTTTTGTGGCAAGCAGATTTGGCAGGCAACGCCACAGGAGCGAACCATGAAGGCACATTTATCGCTAAATGATGATATCGCACCGGAACCACTGAACCGGCTGCTGGCAAAGCGGCGGCTCAGCCCGGCCGATGCAATCG
>JBMOFG010000107.1:0-6684 GCA_049314415.1 Polymorphobacter sp. | reverse complement strand
AGGAAGGGCTCCTCAGCAAAGCCGTGAGCAGGGCTAAGGGAGACGCTAGCTTTGCCGATGGCAGCGACACCCACGAGGCGCTATCAGCGCTTTTCCCGCCTGGCCTCCAACCCGACACTGGCCAGGGGCCCGTTCCCATCAGCGATGATTTGCGCAGAAAATTGCAAAACGCTGCCTTAGAAGGGTTGACGCATTTTCCCAGGCGTTCTAGCGCGGGCCCCTCGGGGTCGCGGTTTGAAAAGACCATTTCGA
Source organism: Polymorphobacter sp. (assembly GCA_049314415.1). Classification (GTDB taxonomy): domain Bacteria; phylum Pseudomonadota; class Alphaproteobacteria; order Sphingomonadales; family Sphingomonadaceae; genus Sandarakinorhabdus. The sequence continues at coordinate 6,432 of JBMOFG010000107.1, read as the reverse complement.
ACATGCAGGAAGTCATGGCGCGCGGCGGCCTTGTCTATTTGCTCTCCGATGCCGCCGGCCTTGCCGAACATGGCGCCAGCGCGACCGCGACGATCGAAATGCCCATGGTCGATGCTTTTATCAGCCCGCTGGTCACCGCCATCCCGATCCAATTGCTCGCCTATCACGTCGCGCTCGCCAAGGGCACCGACGTCGACCAACCGCGTAACCTCGCCAAGAGCGTGACCGTCGAATAAGCGGCCGCGAAGGGGAAAGCCGAACGCCACTATATACAGTTTGGCCGCATTCGGCACAGCTGTACACCGGGCCATTCTCGCGTAACCGCAATGCCGCCCAATGCTTTCTTACCGAAAGCGCAAATATGCGCTACGATTGCTCCGATCTGCGGGGTGGAACGCCCTGCCCGGCACAGACAAAGCGAGACAATCCATGTTCGACGAATTCGGTTTTCCACCCGGCCCTGACGTGGACCATGCCGCGCCCGTTCTAGACACTTTCGTCTACTGCAGCCGTGCTGCCGAAGGCGTCGATGACGACGAGGTCGACCGCATCATCGCATGGTCACAACGCCGCAATGTCGAACTGCACATCACCGGAGTGCTGGTTTTCGGCAGCGGTGTATTCTTCCAGTGGATTGAAGGGCCGCCCGCCGAGGTGGAGAAGTTGATCGCGAGCCTGCATGGCGATCCGCGCCATTACGACATCGTCCCGCTGGACCGGAGCGTGGAAAAGCGCGAGCGTCTCTATCCGAATTGGGAGATGGAACGGGTCGGCGCCGACGATATCCGCGCCGTGCTGGAAGAAGCGCTCGAGAGCACCGAAGATCAAAGCAACATCGCGGCCCTGACGCGTATTCTGAAGCACCTCGATACCAATCCGCTGAACACGCTCGGGCGAAGCTAACCCGGCCAGCAAATGGCGGCTTTGTGGCGAGCCGCGACGGGGCCGCAGCGGCAGAAGGGTCTGTTGCGCTTCTCAAACAGGGCTGCTGGCTCGAAGGCGCAAAGTTCATTCTAGCCAAAATCGCGACAATATCGAATGAGAGGTTCTGAGCGCGGCTAAGACGTCAGGTCGCATTTTGGTGCGCACCCTGAAGGTCTGTTTACTGCCGCACATGCGGCGAGCGGGCAGCGCGCGTGGCTCGCGATGGTGTAAATCGGTATCGGAGCAGGACCCCACGTCAGGATTGAGCCAACCAGATCCATCATACAAAAATATCGATCCGCGAGGCCCCCGAGCGGCGCCGACAGGGACCTTTCTCGAACCCAGTATAATGAATAGAATCAGATGGATACAGAACAGTTGAGGAGAATTCAGTTGGGTGTCGATTCTGAAACCTTGGCCCGGCACGCTGGACGCTCGCCCGGTAAAACCCCAAGCTGGGCGCAGCATGGGTTTCGGAGCGCCCTGCATTCTCTTGTCGACCCATGCCGAATGAAGCGCAATGCCGCTGCTACCGACGCATTTCGCGGCGATCATGCCTTCCACGCTCACAACTCGCCTGGACTTCGTCCTTGAAACCGCGGGACTTCCTGCTCCTGGTGCTGATCTGCCTCGTGTGGGGATACAGCAACGTGCTGAGCAAGATCGTGGTCAGTCAATGGGCGATCCCGCCATTATTTTTTGCCGCGGTACGGTTTGCCGTCGTGCTCGCGGTCACGATCCCCTGGCTGCTCCCCGTTCCGCGCCCGAGATGGCGCATCGTGGCCATCGGCCTCCTGATGGGTGCGGGCAACTTTGCACTCATCTTTATCGGGCTGCGCACGGCGACACCATCGGCTGCCGCAGTCGTCATCCAAATTGGCGTTCCTTTCACGACCCTTTTGTCGGTGGTTGTGCTGGGGGAGCGCATTCACTGGCGGCGCGGCCTTGGCATTGCTCTGACTTTATCGGGCGTCTTGCTGGTTGTTTGGACGCCGGGAGGCGTCGCAATGTCTTCAGGTCTGTGGTTCGTGATCGGCGCGGCATTGGCAGGGTCACTCGGCGCAGTATTGATGAAGCAGGTGGATGATGTCGCGCCGCTGCGATTTCAGGCGTGGGTCGGGCTAGTTTCGGTCTTGCCGCTCGCGATCGCGTCCGCAGCTCTCGAACATGATCAGTGGACGAATGCCATGGCGATCGGCTGGCCGTTCGTTGCCGCTGTGCTGTTTGCCGCGCTGATCGTCTCCGTACTGGGGCACACCAGTTATTACGGCTTGATCCGCCGCTATGAGGCCAATCTCTTGGCGCCGCTCACGCTGTTGACCCCGATCTTCACGATTGGCTTTGGGGTAATGCTGACCGACGACCATCTCGACGCACGAATGGTGACCGGGACGCTGCTCGCGCTGACGGGCGTGCTGGTCGTTGCTTTGCGCTCCCGCCCAAAAAGTGCGCTGCTTGCCGAACGCGAACAAGCGTGACGCTGGTTTTGTGCCCTGCATGAGCGTTCGATGGCGGACCCCGCCACGCTTCAGACGGCAGTCTGGAATGCCGGATGCCGCATCTGCCCCCGCAAACCCTTCATTGCGATACAGGGATCATCACTTCGTTGCGACGCAAGAACCACAGCGTCCAGGGCGGGTCATATTGCGCCAGTGACGGGGGCCCGATCGCCTGCAGCTGCTGCGCCCGCACAAACTGCGCCAGTGCGGCCGTCCTCGCATCGACATCATCCTGCCGCGCCAGCCCACTGAACTTGACAACCACCATGCGGCTTGGCGGTACGGTGACAAGACGCACCTGGGGATTGTTCGGCTGAGGCAATGTCGCAAGCGTCGAACCGCGCGGCATGATGAACCTGATTACCCAGCTGCCATTGCCGCCGCTCTGCAGCACAGGTGCCGTCATGGCGATCTTCTCGTTCCTGGCGGCGGCCTGGGTGACCGGGGCTGTCATCGCGATGCTCTGTTTGCGGGTATTGCCGCCGAATATGTAGCCGGCGAGCAACCGAAAACCCCGGCCCGCCGCATCCTTGCGGTTACCGCCAACCGTCACTTCCGCCGCGACCAGAGCCGGATAGTCGCGCACCTCGAACTCGCCTTGGACTGTCTTGAGCGTGAACTTTGGCTCTTCAGTGGCCATGGCAGGGGTTCCCAGCAGGTTGAGCCCGAACAGCAGGGCGAGGATCAATGGCTTCATGGCGGTATCTGTCCAGTCTTCGGGGTCGCATAATGCAGGTCGGGCGCGGCCAAGGCTAACGCTACACAGAACGATCGATACGTTTGTTTGGCTCCATCATGCGGGAACATCTGGCGGCCATCGCCCAAATACAAGACGATGGTCGATTCGAAGAGCCGGCATAGCAGCTTGCGGTCACGGAACCGGCAAGCGCGGTGTGTGGACCGGATCCCCGCAGCCGCCGATAATCAAGATCCTGATCAATCAATGCCGGATCGATCGACGGACAGCCCGTCTCGTTGTAATTGGGCCGTAAGTGCGCGCGAATATCCAACAGATCATCGAACCTGTCGAATGCGCGCAGGAGAGGATCCGCCGGCACATGCCGCTCAATGCCGAAGCGGCATAACAGCGTCGCTTGCCCCACCGATCGCTCAAATTATCGCACCGTCTCTACGCGCCGCAAACAGGGTGAACCACGCCATGAACATCGATTAAGCGGGACTTTCGACAGAATCCACCCGGTTCAAGCCGTCACCGCAACGAACCGTAAAAGAGCGTTTTTGTCAGAAAATGTCATCCTCTTGTGGGTAAGCGGGTGCAGGTTCACCTGCCAAAAAAGCTGATCAGATCGGGAAAACTGACAGCTAATTTGCCCCGAATTCATGCATTCGTAAGGGCCGACCGTTTACGTGACTGCGCGCCAACCAGACCGAAGCCGGTGATCAGCATCAGCCAAGAGGCCGGTTCGGGCACGCCAGGGGCCATCGAAGAAATGTAATCGACGCCGGAAGCGCTGCTCAACGTCCAACCCGAAAGCGCTGCGCCTGCGGCATCGGTAACCGATGTGACACCACCCCAATAGCTGGAGTTGCCGGCATTACAGCCCAGCGTTCCGCCAATGGAGCGAACGCTGCAGGTGGTGATGCTGTCAATTCCGAAGGTCTGACCGCTGACAAAGGGGATACGCAAATTCACCGTTTTGCCGATGGTCGGTTGAAAGGCAAAATCCGTGACGCTGGAAACGTTGCCGTTGTTTTCCCAAACATAATTGGCTGTCAAATTGCCGAGATGGCGCACATATGTATAATCGTAAAAATAAGTATGCTGGCCACCGAAAAGGCCATTGGCGGCCGTCGCCGTCGCGTACAGGCGCTGGACATAGTTGATGGTGTTGGTACTGCCCTCCTGTGTCGGCTCGATAATATTGGCGTCAAATTGCAGCCGCACATTCAAAAAACCGTTGGCTGTGCCGGGTGTGGTGAGGGTGAGGAATTCATGCCAGCTGCCCGCGGCATCGGCGCTTGCGCCGCCGCCGCCGACAACGCTGCTGGCGACTTTCACCACCCCGAAATCGACTGTTGAAACCGAAGTTGACCGACGCCCATCAGCATTGCTTCTGACCGTGGTGAGCGTGACCGGCCGGTTGTTCTCGTCTCCGCCAGCACCCGTGGGGTCCACGCCAACACCGGCCGCATTTTTGTGGACAATGCCGATCGACTGGGCAGCGGCCGGCACAGTTGCAGACAAAAATGCGACCACAGCCAGCGCGCGAACAAAGCATTGCATATCGACCCCCCCAGATTAATCTTTAACAAACTATTTTCCGGGGAAAGATATTGTCAACACAACTATCCGATATTGCCAGATACTATGCTTTATTCCTAAAGCTGGCCTGTGAATCGACCCCAAACCGGCTCTCCGAATGCTCGGTTATCGACGCATGTCACACGGTTGGGGCTCATCGCCCCACACCGAAACAAAAAAAGGCCCGGCAGATTGCTCTGCCGGGCCAGTTGTTTTCCTTGGGGAGGAACCTCTGGAAATGCGGCCCTTATCGCGGGCCAGTCATCAATTATTGTAAGCGCGTTCACCCAACTCGGCGATGTCGAGGCCTTCGCGTTCGACTTCGATGCTGGGACGCAGACCGATGGTATATTTGAGCGCAAGGAAGAGCACTGCCGAGACGCCACCAGACCAGAACAGGGTGACGCCGACGGCGATCACCTGAGTCTTGAGCTGGCCGACCATATCATAGGCACCGGCGACGGCCGGGATGACGGTATAGTCAAGGAAACCCTGGCCACCCAGTGCCGGATCAGCGACAATCGCGGTGCCGATCGCACCAAGGATCCCCCCGACGCAATGGACCCCGAAGACATCGAGCGAGTCATCATATTTCAGCTTGTTCTTGATGGTGGTGCAGAACAAGAAGCACACCAGCGACGCCGCGATACCGAGAAGGATCGAAGTCATCGGCGTGGCGAAGCCCGAAGCCGGCGTGATGGCGACCAGCCCGGCGACAGCACCGGTCACGCCACCCAACATGCTCGGCTTGCCGTGGCTGATCTGCTCGATGAGCATCCAGGCGACGGCGGCACCGGCGGTTGCGGTGAAGGTGTTCATCATCGCCAGCGCAGTCAGGCCGTTCGATTCAAGGTTGGAGCCGGCGTTGAAGCCGAACCAGCCAACCCAGAGCAGCGAGGCGCCGATCATGGTCATCACCAAGCTGTGCGGGGGCATGGCTTCCTTGCCGAAGCCGGTACGCTTGCCGATGATGAGGCAGCCGACAAGGCCTGCGATCCCGGCATTGATGTGCACCACGGTGCCGCCGGCGAAATCGAGCGCACCCTTGCCCCACAAGAAGCCATAGTCGGTCGGCGCGTCCTTCAGGAAGTCCGGGCCGGCCCAGTACCAGACCATGTGCGCGATCGGGAAATAGACGATCGTGACCCAGGCCACGACAAAAACCATCAGTGACGAGAATTTCACGCGCTCGGCAAAGGCCCCGACGATCAGCCCGGGAGTGATCATGGCAAAGGTCATCTGGAACGCGATGAAGACATATTCGGGAATATAGACCCCGTTCGAGAAGGTCGCGGCCATCGACGAGGTCGTGACGCCCTTCAGAAAGACTTTGCTGAAGCCGCCGACAAATTCATTGCCGCCGGTAAAAGCCATCGAATAGCCATAGGTCACCCAGAGCAGGCAGACGATCGCGCAGATCATGAAGACCTGGGTCAACACCGACAGCATGTTCTTGCTGCGCACAAGGCCGCCATAGAAGAGCGCCAGGCCCGGAATGGTCATCAGAAAGACCAGCACGGTTGCGGTCAGCATCCACGCCGTGTCGCCCTTATCGGCGACCGGGGCTGCCGGTGCGGCGGCGGCTTCGGCGACTGCCGGAACGGCCGCGGCGGCAGCACCTGCAACCGCTGCCACTTCCTGGGCAAAGGCGGGCACCGCAGCGAACAGGGCCAGCCAAGCCGCCCCCTTTGCCAATGTCTTCAGCTCGAAATTCATATGTCCCCCTCCGGTCATGTCAGAGTGCGG
>JBMOFG010000106.1:0-6711 GCA_049314415.1 Polymorphobacter sp. | reverse complement strand
CTCTAAAACCAGTGCAAACACCAATACTTGCACCAGTGCTAACTCGCGGCGTCAGCAAAATCCCGCAAGGCGGCCCTCAACGGAGGCGTACGTCCAACGCCCCCTCTGTACTTTTTCTGCACTATAAAACGTTTACGAAATATGGTTCCAGTCGGCGTTCTCAAGAAGCGCCGATTTCATGCCGGCTGACTCTCGAAGATAGCCGATTATCAGAGAGCTCAGTAAAATCGACAGGGTCCGGTATCGGAACCCGATCAAAAGGCGAGCACTCGGCCGGCGGGTCAGGCCTTGTCCATCCCAAGGGGTCTCTTGGTCGCTATTTGGAGATCATCGACCAGACGCCTGTCCAATCTTCTGGCTCGGCACGTCTGAATTGCGCAATACGCGCTAGGAGCGTTCGAGATGGTCCGTCATTGGGTGATAACTCAAGGGCCGCTTGCAAGGCCATCTCAGCCATATCCCACTTCGCGACACGGTAATGTTCCAGAGCTTCTTCATACAAGTCGAAGGCTCTTCGGCGGGTGGGGTCCAGCTCTCCAGCGAGAGAAACGAGTTCGTAAATCCGTATCGACTGAAGCCTGCCTAAAACTATGATATCATCGATTTGCCGAGTTTCAAAAGCTCTTCCCGCACGGCTGAACGTTTCGTGATCGATCAGCAGACGCGTACCATATATTTTGTTGGCGGCTTCCAGCCTGGATGCCTGGTTCACCGTGTCGCCCATGACGGTAAAGCTGCGCGCTGTTTCAGAGCCTACGCTGCCTACAACGACTTCGCCAGTTGAGAGGGCAGCCCGAAAATCGATCAAGGGGATATCGCGGCGCAATCCGATCACATCTGGCACCTGCAAGCGAAAGGCCTCTAACTTCGCATATTGTTCGAGCGCGGCGCGACAGGCGAGCTCCGCCTGCTTTGTAGCATCGACAAATGGCGGAACCCAAAAGGCCATGATGGCGTCGCCGATATATTTATCTATTATTCCAGTATTGTCGCTGATGGGCTGCGACATTTCCGAGAAATAAGCATTCACAAGGTCGACGAGTGTGCTTGGTGCCAAGCGTTCAGCGATGGCGGAAAATCCGATGATATCCGAAAAAAACAGTGTGGCGATCTGCTTCTCACCACTTGACGAATGCGCACCACCGCCAATGAGATCGGCCACAACCCTCGGGTCCACATATTGACCAAATGTCTCCTTGATCCGTTCCTTCTCACGCAAGTCCACGATCATGTTATTGAATGCGTGCGTCACATCACCGACCTCGTCCCGTGACGTCACGAGCACATGCGCATCTTCCAGCAAGCCAGCTCCGACGGCTCTGGCACCGGCCTGCAAACGGATGATTGGGCGTGTCAGGCCGCGCGAGATGAGCCAGGCCAGCATCAAGCCAACAAGACCCGCCGACGCGGTCATGAGGATACTGGCCTGCATCGCAGTTTTTTGGCTTTCTGCGACCCGTTGAGCGCTGGCTTCAACGAAAGCATTGATCTCTCCGGAAATAGTATCGACCAGTCGAAGTACGTCATCCGCCTGCAACTTGGCTGCTCCCATTTGAACGGCATCGGCGTCCAGAGCGCAACCGCCAAGAGTCATCTGCGAGAGCCTGTTTTCCTGAAACTCGAGTTCGGCAATCATCGGTTGGAGCGATGCAAAAGCCAGCTTATTCTGTTCAAGATCTGTAATTTCAAAACCTCGGGCACCGTAACGCTTTACAGCTGTCAAAAGAGAGGCAGCAGCACGCTTTTGTCCCTGCGCCTTGCCAACGCAAATTTGCACCGCTTTCTGATCCGGCGTGTTCAGATAAAAATCGGCCGTCACAGTTTGGGCTTGCACGACGGATTTCAGGTTTCCCAGGGCGACGGAGAGCGGGAAAAGGGATTGCCCCATGGTCTGAAGCTGACGGTGCACTTGTTCAGAAGAACGAGTCGACCAGACGGCCGTGACGACCATCATAACAAGGAGGCCAAGCGAGACCCCAAATATCTTGAAGCTGATTGATCGGAACATAGTTGTCATTTTATAGTTATGCTGATTATTTTTATGCGCGGCAAGTGCCGCATAAAATTCTGGTATTTTTGCTCTATTTTTGGTTCATTTCACCACATTTTTTATTTTATATTTGTAACAGCCAGGCGTCGGTCACTGGCAAGATCGGCGGTCAGAACAAATCCGTTACAGTTCCGTTATAGTTCCCCATGAAATCTCAATCCTGGAACGGCAAAAAGTCCCTTTTCCATGATTAAATCTGCATTTTGAGAACGGGGAGGTGCTGCCGTAAACAGAAACCCGGAGGATCGAGAGGGATTCGAACCCTCGAGGGGCGATTAACCCCTACACACTTTCCAGGCGTGCGCCTTCGACCACTCGGCCACCGATCCATCCGGAGGCGGGGCGATACCCCGGGCGCCGCCGCTTGGCAAGCCGCACGGTCAATCCGGCGGCTCCGAAACGGCGACGGGCGGCACCCGGTTCCCCGGTGCCGCCCGCCCCTCGTCCGGCCCTCCCGGCAGTATTACCGCAGCAGCGCGATCACCTGCTGTTGCGACTGATTGGCCTGCGCCAGCATTGCCTGCGCGGCCTGTCCCAGGACCTGCGACTTGGCAAGGTTGGTCGTTTCCGCTGAGAAGTCGGCGTCGAGGATCCGCGATCGCGACGAAACGAGGTTGGTCGAATTCGACGCGAGGTTGTTGACCGTCGCTTCCAGCCGGTTCTGGACGGCACCGAGGCTGGCACGATCAAGGTTGACCGTCTGCAGGGCTTCGTCGATCGAACCCAGAGCGGCGATGGACCCTTCCTGCGTTGACAGATCGATATCGGCGACCTTCAGCCCGCCATCATCCGCACCATATTTATTCTCTTCGAAACCCAGACGGGTGAAGTTCGAATTGGTACCAAAAGCCAATGTTCCGGCAGCTACCTTAATGCCCTTCGACGAAGACAGTGATACTGTCGAATAGGCAGTCTGCACCGAATCCGCCGAAAAATCGGTTGGATCTGCCAGGCCCTGCACGGTGTAGGACGTATTGCTGCCGCGGATCGTGACATTGGCGAGGCCGAAGTTGGCAGCCGAGGTTGCTTCGTCACTGTCAAAGGCAACAGCGATGTTGCGACCATCGGCAGCGGTGAGCGACAGGCCGCCCTTGCCGCTGTCGGACGCGACTACGCCGGTCAGCCCGCTGTATTTGTTGATTTCCCGGGCGACGTTCTCGCGCGTTGCCTGCGCTGTGTCATTTTCATCGAGCGTGATGTCAATCTGCACGCCGTTGATGGCCAGCGTTGCAGTCGCTGTGGCGGCGATCACCGTCGTTGGCGCCGAACCATCGAGGGTCAAAGCATTCGCCGAGGCGGTAACATTGGTTTGCGCCGTCGACGCATTGATCGCAGCGGCAATGGCGATCGCCGAACCCGCCTTCTTCGATGACAGCGCGCTGGCATCCGAAAACGTGTCATCATCCGAAGTCGCACCACGAATGGCGATGTCGTTGATCTTCAGGTCGCCAGAATTGAGCGTATAGGCGGAGGCCGCATTGGTCGCGACAGCACGGGCGTCGGAGGTAACCGCCGAAACACCGCGGTCATAGGTGCCGACCTGCAGACCCGATCGGGAAATGCGTCCGGCACTGGTCGAACTGATCACGATCGGGTTGCCATTGTTGGACACAAGGTTGATGCTGCCGGTCTGGCCGCCCAGCTTCACGCCGGTGGCAGCAGCGGTCAACGTATCGAAACTGGTGATGATGTTGCGGCCATCGGCGGCTTCCAGGCGGACCCCTGACAGATCATCCCCAGTATCGATCGCGCGCACCCCGGTCTGACCCGAAATGGCGTTGATGGCATTGGTGATCAGCGTGCGGTCAGACGCGGCGTTGGCCGTCGTGGTGACAGAGGCGGTTGCCTTGCCATTGATGGTGATGGTGCCGGTCAGCGCCGCGGCGGTCATCGTCTGGCCGGTCATGACCGTCTTACCAACCACCGCCGACACGCCGGTCAGTGCGCTGGCACGGTTGATTGCCGCCGCCTTTGCAAGCGCCGAAGCGGATTTTTCGGCCGATGACAGATTGTCATCATCGCCCGACGATGCATCGATGTTCACCCCGTTGATGAGCAGATCTGCAGCGATCAGCGCTTCGTTCGCCGACAAGTTGGTCGACGTGGCCTGAAAGGCGCCGGTCGCAGACAGGGCAGCGGTGGCACCCGTACCGAGATCGGCGGCCCGCGAAGACCCGATGTCGAAACGCACGGTTTCCCCGGCGCGGCTGCCGGTCTGCAACTGCAGGCCCTTGGCCGAACCATCGAGAAGCTTGATGCCGTTGAAGTTCGTGCGCGAACCGATATTGTCAATCTCGCTGGTCAACTGCTTGATTTCGGCCTGCAGCGCCTTGCGGTTGTCGCCGGTCACGGTGCCGTTGCTCGCCTGCACAGCCAGTTCGCGCATGCGCTGCAGCATGTTGGAGACTTCGCCCATGGCGCTTTCCGCCGTCTGCGCTAAGCTCATGCCGTCATTGGCGTTGCGCATCGCAACGGCCAGGCCACGCACATCAGCGGTCATGCGCTGCGAAATGGCGAGCCCGGCGGCGTCGTCCTTGGCCGAATTGATGCGCAGCCCTGTCGAGAGCCGTTCCATGGCCATCGTCAGGCCTGCCTGAGCGGTGCGCTGACCCTGTTGAGCCGCGAGCGCCGAGACATTTGTATTGATCACAGTCATAATGCATTCTCCCGCTTTCCCCGGCTTCCGTGGTGTTACGGGTGGCCGTGGTCCCGATATCGGCGCGAACGCGGAATGTTTTACGCAAAGCCCGAAATGCCCCCTATGATGGCCTATGCAGAACCCCTTTGCCCCGATCTCGCTTCCTGGTGTGCCCTTTGCCTTGCTTTATAGAGACACGCATTTGCTGGTCATCGACAAACCCGCCGGGCTGGCAGTGCATCCGGGGCCAAAGACGCCGGACAGTCTTGAGAATTATCTGCCCGACCTTGCTTGCGGCAATCGGCGCTGGCCGGTGATCGCGCACCGGCTTGACCGCGACACCTCCGGCTGTCTGGTGCTTGCCCGCCACCCCAAGGCGATCAAGCGCGTCTCAGCATTGTTCGAAGCCCGCCAGGTCAGCAAGCTTTATTGGGCGGTGCTCACCAGCCTGCCGGACGCCGACAGCGGCACCGTCGATGCACCGCTCCACAAGATTTCCAGCGCCGAAGCCGGCTGGCGCATGGTGATCGACAAACGCGGCGCCCGCGCCGTGACGCATTGGGAGGTCATCGACCGGGCGGCGCGGCTCGTTGCCTTCCGGCCCGAAACCGGCCGCACCCACCAGTTGCGCGTCCATGCCGCCGCGCTCGGCCATCCGATCATCGGGGACCCCGTCTATGGCGATGGCAAAGGCCCGATGCGCCTGCACGCCCGCAGCATCACCCTGCCCTATGATGCCGCAGCACCGCTGAGCATCACCGCGCCCTTGCCGGGTGACTGGCCGGCACAGGCGCTGTTCTCACGCGCCAACGGCACGATATTGCCCGGCAGCGATGGATAATCGCTGCCGGCCGGGCGCTGACCGGCGCGGTACTGCCGTCACTTTGCCAAACGCGCGCCGTCGAAATCCAGCCGCTTCCAACGCTCGGTAGCAAAAAGTGCCGATTGGTCGGCATAATGTGGCGACCTGCTCCGCACTGTTGCGGCACCGAACTGGTGGACGCTGCTGCTCGCCACCCCGCCATCGGGTGCCCATTCGATCAGCATGATATAGCCATCGCCATTATTGCCGACGCGCCGGCCATCGGGCGCCAGCGCACCGATGATGGCACGCAATGTTTCCGGCCCACCGCAGACCGGCAGGTCGACTTTGCCACGGCGCAGACGTTGAAAATCCCCCAGCGGCACATCGAGCCGACCAAAATGCGTGGTCAGCAGATCCACTGCCTCGCGCAGCGCTGCCGCCGTGTCGGGGCGCGGCTTGTTCAGATAGGCAAAACGGGCTGCCTGGGCAAAGGCCGTCGTCACCAGCGTATCGGCGGGCCCCTGACAATCGAGCGTCCAGTCCCATTGGCCGATAAGCTTTTGTGCCGTCGCCAGATCAGAGGCCTTTGTCGTGTCGAGCGCCATGACCTCACGATACCAATCGCCGGCCCAGCCAGCCTTGTCATAGCCCTTGTCGAACTTGATGCGCAGCAGGTCATCGCGTGAAATTGGCTTGTCACCCAGCTCGGCGAACAAGGACTGGTAGCGCAGTGCCCGGTTGGTGACATAGGTTTCGATGCCCATCTCGACAGGAAAATCGGCGCGCTGCTGTTCATCGGCAGGCGCGGTCGACAGGAAAGGCGTATTGTTGCTGTTGCCGACCCACCCTGCCCGGGGATCGACGATCATCGGATCGGCGCGCCACGGCAAATAGCGGGTCCACAAGGTTTTCGACGTGTCGCCGGGCAGCACGCCTTTCCAGTCATAACCCTTCATACGCAGCGGAAAGCGGGCATTATAATACATGCCGATATGGCCAGCGGCATCAGCATACACAAAATTGGTGCCGCTGATCGCCTGCATCTCCATCGCCTGATGCCATTCGTCGCGGCTGCGGGCCTTGTTGAGCCGGTAATATTGCGTCACCTGCCGCACATCGTCGATGCCGGCATAGCGAATGGCAAAGAACCCCTTGTCGTTGCGGACCACCGGGCCATGGGCCGAGCGGTAGATGGTGCGCGGCACCGGCAGCACGACG
>JBMOFG010000105.1:0-6734 GCA_049314415.1 Polymorphobacter sp. | reverse complement strand
GCGGCGCTTTCGGCCGAAAGCATCACCGCATCGGCGCCATCATAGATGGCGGTTGCCACATCGGACACTTCGGCGCGGGTCGGCGACGGCGACACGATCATCGATTCGAGCATCTGGGTCGCCACAACCACCGGCTTGCCGAGCGCCCGCGCCATCGCGACGATGCGCTTTTGCGCCGGCGGCACCTGTTGCGGCGGCAGTTCGACCCCCAGGTCGCCCCGCGCCACCATCACTGCGTCGGCAAGTTCGAGGATCTCGGCCAGCCGTTCCAGTGCCGCAGGCTTCTCGATCTTGGCCATCAGCGCCGCCTTGCCGCGGATCAGCGCCCGTGCTTCGGCAACGTCTTCGGGTCGCTGGACAAAACTGAGGGCGATCCAGTCCACCCCTTGTTCGAGCGCAAAGGCCAGGTCGGCACGATCCTTGGCAGTCAGCGCCGGCAGCGGCACCACGACATCGGGGACATTGACCCCCTTGTTGTCCGAGATCCGGCCACCGACCTCGACCGTGCAGTCGATGACATCGACGCTGACGGCGCGCACCCGCAACACCAGCTTGCCATCATCCACAAGCAGCCGTGCGCCTGGCTGAAGCGCTTCGAACAACTCCTTATGGGGTAGGCAGACGCGGCGCTGGTCCCCCGGGGTCGGATCGCGGTCGAGCCGAAAACTGTCGCCATTGGCCAGCGGCACACCGCCTTCGGCAAAGCGGCCGACGCGCAACTTGGGACCTTGCAGATCGGCAAGAATGGTCAGCGGCCGCCCGACCGATTTCTCGACGGCCCGGATCGCTGCAATCAGCGCCCCGCGATCGGCGATGCTGCCGTGGCTCATGTTGACGCGAAAGGCATCGGCGCCGGCTGCAAGCAACGCCTCGATCATCGCTTCGCTGTTCGAAGCGGGGCCAAGCGTCGCAAGCACCTTGACCCGGCGGCCGCGCGGTTCGAGATGTGGGACCATGAAATAATCCTTGCGCGGCACGGAGAAGCGGGTTGCGCATAGCCCGTCCTGCGCCGCGACGCTATTGGAGAAGCCGAAATGACCAGCCCTTTTGCCGATGAAACGACCCGCGACCGGATCGAAGCGGCTGCCTTTCGCCGCCTGATCGCGCATCTGCAGCTGCGCACCGATGTCCAGAACGTCGATCTGATGGGCGCCGGCGGCTTTTGCCGCAATTGCCTGGGCGACTGGCTGCACGAAGCCGCCACCGATGCCGGCACCGCGATCGACCATGCCGCGGCGCGCAGCCATATCTATGGTATGCACCAGGCCGACTGGAAGGCGAAACACCAGACCGAAGCGACGCCGAAACAGCTGGCGCGCATGGCCGGGTCGGTCGAACGCAACAAGGCGATGGCGGCGGCGCAGCAGGACGGCTAAACCCGCTCCGACCATTCGAATCACGACACCGGAGACACCATGAACGAAAATGCTTCCGCCGAGCAGTTGCGCCTGTTCATCGAACGCATCGAGACGCTCGAAGAAGAGAAAAAGGGCATCGCCGACGATATCAAGGATGTCTATGGCGAGGCCAAGGGCACCGGCTTCGACACCAAGACGATGAAGGCCATCGTGCGGCTGCGCAAGATGGAAGCCAACGCCCGCGCCGAAGCCGAAGCGCTGCTCGACACATACAAGACGGCGCTCGGGCTGATCGACTAAGCCAGCGTGCCGTCCGGCACGGCCGGGCACCAGGCAGGAGGGAAAACCAATGACAATGATAATTTATGGCGGCAGCGTTTCTCCCTTCGTCATGCGCCCGGTGCTCGCGGCACGCGCCAAGGGGCATGATCTCGACCCGATGGCCTTTGAAGGCGGCATCAAGAGCGACGCCTATCGCGCGCTGTCACCGATGGCCAAAATGCCGTTGCTCGTCGATGGCGATTTCGCGCTGCCCGAAAGCCAGCCGATCACTGATTATGTCGATGATGTACTTGCCGGGCCGCGGCTGATACCGGCCGATCCCCGCGCCGCTGCTGTCACCCGGCTGCTCGTCCGCATCGCCGATCTCTATCTTGTGCCGCATCTGGGCGGCGTTTTCCGCAGCCGCGAAAACCCCGAAGGCGTGCCGGCAGCCATGGTCGGCCTGGCCGAAGCGCTCGGCCATCTCGAACATTTCCGCAACGCCGGCGACACCTTTGCCGTCGGCGACAGCGTCACCCAGGCCGATTGCGCGCTGATCCCGCTGTTCTTCTTCTTCGATGTTTTCGACAAGTCGTTGCAGACCGGTGCACTTGTCGCTGCACGGCCAGGCCTGGCCGCATGGTGGGCCCAGGCCAAGACCAGCGACCTAGGTGCCCGCTGCATCGCTGAACAGTCCGCCGGGTTGAAAGCGATGCGCGGCGGCTGACATTCGCCTGTCGGACAGTTGCGAAGCCTTCGACACAGGCGCTTCCGATGCGCTAGAAGGCGTGAAGCCCAATTTCAAATCCCGAATTTCTGGGGGAGAATGATGCAGACCCGCCTCACCATCAACGGCACGAGCCAGACGCACGATGTGGCACCCGCCACGCTGTTGGTTGACCTGCTGCGCGACGATCTCGGCATGACCGGGACCCATATTGGCTGCGACACCAGCCAGTGCGGTGCCTGCAATGTGCTGATCGACGGCGTCGCGGTCAAAAGCTGCACCGTCCTTGCCGTGCAGGCCGAGGGGAGGGCAATCACCACCATCGAAGGGCTGGCAAATGGCGATACGCTGCACCCGATGCAAGCGGCCTTCCGCGAACATCATGGCCTGCAATGCGGCTTCTGCACCCCCGGAATGGTGATGGCGGGGCTCGAGATTGTGCGCCGCCGCGGCCATGACCTGACGACCGAAGACATTGCCCATGATCTGGAGGGGAATCTCTGCCGCTGCACGGGTTACATGAACATCGTCAAGGCCATCCAGGCCGGCGCCAAAGCCATGGAGGCCCATAATGCGTGAGTTCGCCTATGCCCGGCCAACCAGCGTCGCCGACGCCGCCAGTGCCTTTGCCGGCGGGGGTGAAGCCGCCTTCATTGCCGGCGGTCACACACTGTTGCCCGCGATGAAGTCGCGGCTGCGCATGCCCGACACACTGGTCGATCTCGGCGGTATTCCCGGTCTGGCCGGCATCGCCCGCGACCGCAACACGCTTACCATCGGCGCGCTGACCACCCATGCTACTGTCGCCACCGATACGACGGTCGCGGCCGCCATTCCGGGCCTGGCCAGCCTTGCCGCCGGCATCGGTGACCCGCAGGTGCGCAACCGCGGCACGCTGGGCGGTGTCATCGCCAACAACGACCCGGCGGCGGATTATCCTGCTGCGGTCCTGGCGCTCGATGCCGTGGTGACGACCTCGGCCGGCAGCCATGGCGCAGATGATTATTTCCAGGGCATGTTCACCACGGCACTGGCCGATGGCGAGATCGTCACCGGCGTCGCCTTCAAGGTGCCGCAGGCATCGGCCTATGCCAAGTTCCGCCACCCTGCGTCGCGCTATGCCGTGGTCGGCATCTTCGTGGCGCGCTTTGCCGCGGGCGTACGGGTCGCGGTGACCGGCGCCGGGCCCGGCGTTTTCCGCTGGGCCGAAGCCGAAGCCGCGTTGAGCGTTGATTTCAGCGCGGGCGCCGTTGCCGGCCTGACCCTTGACCCTGCGGACCTCAATACCGACATCCACGCCAGCGCCGAATATCGCGGCCATCTGGCAGGGGTCATGCTCGGTCGGGCGGTCACGGCGGCGCGCTGACCTCTTTCCCGAAAGGCACGCCGATGATCACCACGACGACGAGCAGCATCGAAGGCCGTCAGATCAGCCAGTATCTCGGGCTCGTTTCGGGCGAAGCGGTCATGGGCGCCAACATCTTTCGCGACTTTCTGGCCGGTATTCGCGACATTGTTGGCGGCCGGTCGGGCAGCTATGAAAATGTCCTGCGTGGCGGGCGCGATCAGGCGCTGTCGGAAGTCATCGAAGAAGGCCGGCGGTTGGGTGCCGATGCCATTGTCGGCATCGCGATCGACTATGAAGCCATCGGTGCCAGCGATTCGATGATGATGGTCGTAGTGACAGGGACCGCGGTAAAGCTCGCCTGAACTTGCCCCGCGCCAGTTTCCGGCCATGCTTGCTTTTGGGCGGCCTGCTGGCCTAGAGCCTGCCCCATGGCTGGTCATTCCAAATTCAAGAATATTCAACACCGCAAGGGTGCACAGGACCGGAAACGGGCCGCGGCCTTTTCCAAACTGTCGCGTGAAATCACCGTGGCGGCCAAGATGGGGCTGCCCGACCCGGCCATGAACGCCCGGCTGCGCGCCGCCGTGGTCACGGCGCGGGCCGGGGGCATGCCCAAGGACAATATCGAACGCGCCATCAGCAAGGCCTCGGCGAGCGACACCGCCAATTATGAAGAAGTCCGCTACGAAGGCTTTGGCCCCGGCGGCGTCTCGCTCATCGTTGAAACGCTCACCGACAATCGTAACCGCACCGCCACCAATGTCCGTACCGCCTTTGCCAAAAATGCCGGCAATCTGGGGGCTTCGGGCGGCGTAAGCCATGGTTTCGAACGTCTTGGCCTGATTTCCTACCCCGCCAAGACCGGTGACGCCGACACAATATTCGAAGCCGCGCTCGAAGCTGGTGCCGATGATGTGCAGTCGAGCGAAGACGGCCACGAGATCTGGACAGCGATCGACGGCATGCACGAAGTGGCCCGCGCACTGGAAAAGGTGTTGGGCGAAGCCGAAGGCATCAAGCTGGCGTGGAAACCCGGGATCATGGTGACCGTGGGCGAAGCCGATGCGGCGCAACTGCTCAAGCTCATCGATGCGCTGGAGGACGATGACGATGTACAGACCGTCTGGGGCAATTACGATGTTCCCGACGAGGTGATGGCGACCCTGTGAAGCAGCGCTGGCGTTCCTGCTGATGGCAATCGCCACCCCTGCCGATGATACCGCCGCCATCCACGCCGCGCGCGCGGCCTATAATGCCGCGATAATCGCGCATGATATCGCCGGCGTTCGCGCGGCCTTTACCAATGATTACACAGGTATCGCCGGCAGCGGCGGCGAATTGATCGCCGGTGGCGATGCCATGGCCGCCTATTTCGCCAATGCCTTTCGCCAGGCGGCTTTCATCGCCTTTGTCCGCACCCCCGATGTCATCACCATCGCCCAACCGGCCGATCGCGCAATGGAGCGCGGCCACTGGCTGGGCCGCACCCGCACAGCAACGGGCGAAGCGCGCCTGCATGGCGAGTATCTCGCCGTCTGGGTGCCCGTGCACGGCGGCTGGCGGCTGCGCAGCGAAACATTCGTGACACTTTCGCACAGCAGCATTGCGGCGTCATGATCATCCTCGGTCTCGATCCCGGCTTGGCCAAGACCGGCTGGGGCATCATCGAAGCGTCGGGCAACCGCCTGCGCCATGTCGCGCATGGCACGGTCAAGACCCGCCCCACCGATGCGCTTGCCGATCGGCTGGTGGCGTTATACGCCGGGCTGGAGACCATCATGGCAGCGCACCCGTGTCAAAGGGCGGCGATCGAGGAAGTCTTTGTGAACGCCAACCCGCAATCGACCCTGAAGCTGGGCCAGGCGCGCGGTGTTGTCATGCTGGCGGCCGGTCGCGCCGGGTTGCCGATCACCGAATATGCGACGCGGCTCGTGAAAAAGGCGATCGTGGGCACCGGCGCCGCCGACAAGGCGCAGGTCCATGCCATGATCGAACGCTTATTGCCGGGCGTGAAGGTGACCGGCGAGGATGCTGCGGATGCGCTTGCCGTGGCGATCACGCATGCGCATCTTGGCGCACCGACACGATTGCAGGGGGCGGCATGATCGCGCGATTGAAGGGCCTGCTCGATTCGACCGCGGCCGATGCCTGTGTTGTCGATGTGAACGGCGTCGGCTATCTGGTCAGCGCCTCAAGCAAGACTCTTGGCGCGCTCGGCGGCAACGGCAGCCCGGTGATGCTGCACATTGAAACCCAGGTACGCGAGGATGCCATCCAGCTGTTCGGTTTCCTCGGCGAGGCAGAACGGGACAGTTTTCGCCTGCTGACCACGGTCCAGGGTGTCGGCGGCCGCGTGGCGCTGGCCATCCTGTCGGTGCTGGGTCCCGATGAACTGGCCCACGCCATCGCCGCCGCCGACACCGCCAGCATCGCGCGGGCCAATGGCGTGGGGCCAAAACTGGCGGCGCGCATTGCCAATGAACTGAAAGGCAAGTTCGGCGCCGTCGCGCTGGGCAGCGCCGCGCCATTGCCGGTCGGCAGCACAGGTGGTGCCATTGCTGACGCGCTGGCCGCGCTCGCCGGGCTGGGTTTCAAGCCTATGGAGGCAAGCCGCGCGGTCGCCGAAGCCCAGGCCGAATTGGGCGACGCTGCCGGGGTAAGCGACCTCATCCGTGTCGCCTTGCGACGGAGCGCGCGCTAGGGCGACTGCTATCGCGGCAACCGACGCAGCAAGGGCAACAGCAGCAGCACCGTCAGGCCGGCACCGAGCAGGACCGCCGGCACACCGACGCCGCGGCTGATGGCAGCGCCGATGGCGAGCACGCCACCGACCTGGAATGCCGAATTGACGATATTGTTGGCAGCGATTGCCCGCGCCCGCCCCGCGCCGTTCGTCGCGGTCTGCAGCACACCATAAAGCGGGACAGAAAAAATCCCGCCGGCAACCGACAGCAGCGCCAGATCGGCCAGCACGCGCCAACCACGGGGATCGGCGATAAATGCGCCGACATTCCCGGCGCGGCCATCGAAGCCAGCGACG
>JBMOFG010000104.1:0-6742 GCA_049314415.1 Polymorphobacter sp. | reverse complement strand
GGATGGCGCTTTCGCCGACGTTGGCGCAGGTCCGTGATCTTGGGCGCGCCACCGTCACCAGCGTCGGTTTTGGTCCTTTCAGCGTTTACACCAACGGTATTTTGCGGGCGAACGTCCCGGTCGCCGGCGAAACTTATACGGGCGCCATGGATGACAGCGGCGGCATATTCGCACTGACCAAGGTGGGCGTTGGCACGTTGACGCTGACAGGGTCCGGCCTCAACACCTACAGTGGCCAGACGACGGTCAGCACCAGGGTCATTCGCGCCGGCGCGGCCAATGTGCTGTCGCCCAACTCGCGGTTGCGCATCAATAGCGGTAGCGTCGATCTTAATGGCTTCGACCAGCGCATTGCCGGGCTTGCCGGAGTCGGAGCGATCGGCGCCGGTGCTGGTGCCGCGATCCTGACCATCGAAAACAGCACCGGCACCAATTCGCACGTCGGCGTCATCAGCGGCGACGTCAAGATCATCAAAAATGGTGCGGGAGTGCAAAATCTGGCAGGTGCGAGCAGCTTCACCGGTGGCATCGAGGTGAATGGCGGCACGCTTGGTTATGGCAGCAACCTGGCCTTTGGAACCGGGACTCTGAGCTTCAATGCGCGGGCTACGCTCGCGCCAACCAACAATGGCCGCATCATTGCCAATAACTTAATGTTGGCGGCCGAGCTTACCTACAGCGGCGTCGCTTCGACTCTTGCGGGTGTCATTTCAGGCAGCGGCAGCATCACCAAGCTGGGAAGCAGCATTCTCACCTTGACGAACAGCCGGAGCGATTTTTCGGGTGGCATCCTGCTTGCGTCGGGTCAGATCGATTTTTCAGATGGTTCGCTTGGTAGCGGGGTGATCACCACCACGGGACGGCAGGTTACCCTGGGGACGCTGGATGCGTCAGCCGAGGTCGGCAACAATATCGTGCTTGGCGGCCAACTGAATTTTGAGCTGCCCGAAGCCCCCGGGACGCTCGGTCTTCTCGGCGCTGTCTCCGGCGAGGGCAGCCTGTTCCTCAAGGCGGGAACGGGCATGCTCGTCCTGTCAGGGGTCAACAGTTATACGGGCGGCACGCTTCTCGGGGTTGGCAGTTTGGGGTTGCAGAATTCGGCATCGGCCGGTTCCGGCATCATCACCTTCGCGGGCAGCACGCGTGGGCTGGTCGCGCTGGTCGATGGCCTTGATATTTCAAACAGGCTGAGCACGCGGGTCAATGCCGGTATCGATACAGGCGGCTACGCGATGACGCTTTCGGGTGTCATCAGCGATGTGGATTCGGTCAATGTCGGTGGTCTGAATAAATTGGGCACAGGAACGCTGACGCTGACCGGCGCCAGCACCTATACCGCCGCGACAATGGTTTCGGCCGGCCGGCTCGACGTTGACGGCAGCATCATCAGCGCCACCACGGTCAACACTGGTGCCACGCTGGGCGGCAACGGCGCGATCGCCGGTCCGGTCACCATCCTCGACGGGGGCATCCTGTCGCCGGGCACGTCGGCAGGCACGCTCACGGTCGGGGCGCTGACGCTTGGCAATGCGTCGATCCTCGACTGGGAATTTGGCGCTGCGAACACCATTGGCGGCCCGTCGAACGATCTTGTCGTCGTCAATGGCGATCTGGTGCTCGACGGCACACTCAATGTCACGCAAAGCGCCGGTGGCGATTTCAGCGCCGGCATCTACGAGATATTTCAGTACAGCGGCACGTTGACCGACAATATTCTCACCGTTGGATCGCCGCTGCCCAACGGCCATACCGGCCTTATTCAGGCCGGCCTTGTACCGGGCCAGGTCAATCTCATCGTGGGCGATTTGCCAACGCTGCTGCTGTTCTGGGATGGCGCCGATGGCATCGGCAACGGTGTCCGCAGTGGCGGTTCCGGTATCTGGGGCCCACTGACCAGCAATTGGACCGGCGCTGCCCGGAGCATGCTCAACACCAACTGGCAGAGCAGAGTTGGTGTCTTTCAGGGCGCAGCGGGCGATGTGACCGTCGAAGGGCCGCAGGCTTTCGATATGCTGCAGTTCGCCGTCGATGGTTATACGCTTGCTGTAGGCGCTGCCGGCTCGTTGACCACGGCCGGCGCGGGCGTCCTGTTCGCCGCAACCGGTGCCAATGCGACGATCAACGCGCCGATCACCGGCGCTGGCTCGATCGTTAAGCAGGGCGGCGGCTCGGTCACGCTCACCGCCAGCAACGGCTATGCCGGCGGCACCGACCTGCAACTGGGCACGATCATTGTCGGGAATGACAGCGCTCTGGGCAGTAGCGCCTTGGCTATGGCTGGCGGCACAACGCTGACGGCAGGCGCAAACAATCTCGCTCTGGCCAACGCCATCAGCATGGCGGGTACCGGTACAATCGATACCGGCGCCAACAGCTTGACGCTGTCAGCCCCGATCAGCGGGTCGGGTCGTCTTTCCAAAGTCGGCGCCGGCACGTTGCTGCTGGCCGGCACCAACACTTTCACCGGCGGCACGACGATCATGGCGGGAACGCTGGTCGGCAGCATCGCTTCGCTCGGTTCGGGCGGCATCCTCAACAATGCGGCGCTGGTCTTTAACCAACCGAATGATGCAACCTTGCACCAGATTATTGCGGGCGCGGGTTCGATAACCAAACAAGGTGTCGGCACGCTCGACATTGCATCGGTCAACAGTCTTACCGGGCCGACTACGGTAGCCGCCGGCCGGCTGCACATCAGCGGATCGCTGGCCAATTCGGCGGTTACGCTGCAGACCGGTTCTTCACTGGCCGGTACCGGAACGGTCGGTGCGCTGACGGCACAGTCAGGCGCGACAGTCTCTCCGGGGGCAACCATCGGTGCGATAGCGACGTTGCCGGTCAATGGTGCGCTTAATCTGACAACGGGCTCGACGCTTGCCATCGACCTGAACTCTGCCGCCGCCGACCGGGTGACAGCAACGGGGGCAGTGACGACCGCCGGCAACCTGACCGTTACAGCGGCAGGCCCTTCGTTCACCACCTTCAACCAGAGTTACACACTGATTTCGGGTTCATCGCGGACCGGCACCTTTGCTACCTCGTCGCTCGGCGATTATGGTCCGGCCTTTGCGCCGGTCCTTGTGTATGATGCGACCTCGGTCATCCTGCGTCTTGCGCCAAATTCGCTTGTCGCACTCGGCGGCAGCAACCTTGCCCCCAACACGCTGGCACTGAGCAATGCCTATGATGCCGCCGTGCGCGGCGGTTACAATCCACAGGCATTTTTCGCGCTCTACACCCAGGGCGCCAACCTGCCGGCGGCGCTCAACCAGCTTTCGGGCGAATTGCGCAGTGCCGAACGCCGGGCCATCCTCGATGATACGCGCGTTGTTCGTGAAACCGCCTTTGATCGCCTGCATGCGGGTCTTTCGGCAATCGTGGGCAGCGAGTCGGTGACCAACGAAGATGCGGGCAAGTCGACCAGCTTCTGGCTGCGCGCAGCCGGTTCGTGGGGCACCGCCCGTGCCGACGGCATCGGTAGCCGTTTCACCACCGAACAGCGCGGTGTGCTGACAGGAATTGATTTTGCCGCCAATGGCTTCAAGCTTGGCGGCATGTTCCACTACAGCCATACCGACTTGGAACTCGGCAGTCTGGGCCGTTCGAAACTTCAAAGCGTCGGCGGCGCGGTTTATGCGGGCTATCGGCGGGATGGCTCGGGCTTTGCCATCGGCGGCGGCGGTTCGATCGCCCGCAGCAATGCCGATGGCTCCCGCACCATCACTGCTCCGGGCCTTGTCCAGGCCTTGAATGGACAGGTCGATGGCGTGTCACATCAATTGTTCGGCGAAGTCGCGTTCGACCTTGCCAAGGCCGACAATAGCCGAATCGAGCCGTTCGTTCGTGCTGCCTATGCCAAGGTGCGTTCGAAGGCCTTTGCCGAGACTGGCGGGATCGCGGGCGTGACCGGCATCGCCCAGAGCAGCGATGCGACCCTGACCACATTGGGAATACGCACTGCCTTTGCCACCGGCATGGCCACCCTGTCGGGCTCGGCGGGCTGGCAGCGCACCACGGGAGACCGTGGCACTGGCAGCAATGTCGTAATCCCGGGAGTCAATGTGCCTTATCGTGTATCGACGGTGTTGCTGGACAAGGATGCGCTTGCGCTCGAAGCGCAGGCGAAGTTCGCCGTCTCGCAAAGGATCACCCTCGGCGTCGGCTATTCGGGTGTGATCGGTGACAACAACACCAACCATGCTGCGCGGGCGACCCTGACCATCGGCTTTTGATCACGGCCTTCCGGGCGATGATCATGGCCGTGTCCACCCGGGCGCGGCCCCATGTCTTTTGACGGCTGCGATGCCGCTGAGACGCTCGCCTGACATTGCCCGGCGTTGACCGGCGCGGCTGCGGCCGGTAGCGCCATGGTCATGAACTTTTTTTCCGATAATGCCGCTGCTCCTTGCCCCGAAGTACTGGCCGCCATCACCGCCGCTGCCCCGGCGTCGCGATCGGGTTATGATGGCGATGCACTGTCGGCGCAGCTTGATGCAGCATTTGGCGATCTGTTCGATGCGCCCTGCGCCGTGTTCCCCGTGGTCACGGGTACGGCGGCCAATGCGCTGGCGCTGGCGGCGCTGGTGCCGCCCTATGGCGCCATCGTCTGTCATGACGAAGCCCATGTGCAGGTCGATGAATGCGGCGCACCGGGGTTCTTCACCGGCGGTGCCAGCCTGTTGCTGGTGCCCGGCGCTGCCGGCAAGCTGACTCCGGCTGGCCTTGCCGCCGGACTGGCGGCGCATCGCGGCGATGTCCACCAGGTGCAGGCACGGGCTCTTTCGATCACCCAGGCCAGCGAAGCAGGAACCGTCTACACCGTGGCGGAAGTCGCCGCGCTTGCCGCCCATGCCCGGGCACAGGGCTGGCGGGTGCACATGGACGGCGCACGCTTTGCCAATGCCGTGGTGCGCCTCGGCTGCCATCCGGCAGACATGACCTGCCGGGCCGGAATCGATATTCTCAGCTTCGGGACGATCAAGAACGGCGGGCTGTCGGCCGAAGCGATCGTGGTGTTCGATACAGCGCTTGCCGATGACCTGCGTTTTCGCCGCAAGCGCGCCGGCCAGATGCCGAGCAAGGGCCGTTTTCAAGCGGCGCAACTACTGGCAATGATCAAAGACGACGTCTGGCTGCGCAACGCCGCACGTGCCAATGCCGGCGCGGCGCGCATCGCCGAAAGGCTCGCCGACCGGCTGCTTTATCCGGTCGAGGCCAACGAGATCTTCGTTCAACTCCGTCCCGGTGAGCCTGAACGGTTGCGCGAAGCGGGTTTCGGCTTTTATGATTGGGGCGCGGCAGGGGCCAATGAAGCCCGTTTTGTCATCGCTTGGGACACGTCCGACGCCGATATCGGCTCGCTCATCGCTGCATTGGGTTGATGATCATGGTGCTGCGGCCGCGTCGTATCGGACGGCAGGCATGACCATCGCGCCGGCGACCGCCGGGCGCTTCACACCACGCTTGGCGCTGTATTTCGCAATCATCACCCTGATTTGGGGTTCGACCTGGCTGGTCATCAAGACGCAACTGGGGGTGGTGCCGCCATCCTGGTCGGTGGCGTGGCGGTTTCTGCTTGGCGGTTCGGTGATTCTGGTTGTCTGCCTTGTCACCGGGCGCAATCTGCGCATCGGCTGGCGCGGCCATGGCTTTGCGGTGCTCGCCGCAGTGATGCAGTTCGTGCTCAATTTCAACCTCGTCTACCGCGCTGAACAACATTTGCCGTCGGGGCTAGTGGCGCTCAGCTTCGCGCTGTTGCTGGTGCCCAATGCCATATTATCGGCGCTGTTCCTTGGGCAGCGTACGAGCCTGCGCTTTGCCATCGGCAGCCTGATTGGCCTTACCGGTGTCGGCATGATGGTGGCGCGTGACCTGGTGATGCCGGGAGCAGACCCCGCTGCAATCCTGCTAGGGCTGGCGCTGGCCTTTGGCGGCGTGCTGTCGGCGAGCGTCGCCAATGTCATGCAGGCGAGCCCGCTCGGGCGATCATTGCCGCTTGAAGGCGGACTGGCCTGGTCGATGGCCTATGGCGGGGTGTTCAACGCCATAACCGCCTGGATGCTCGCCGGGCCTCCGGTGATCGACTGGTCGCCGGCCTATCTTGCCGGGGTTGCCTATCTTGGCATCGTCGCATCTGCGGTGGCCTTCAGCCTTTATTACGCGCTCATTCGCGGCCTCGGCCCCGGCAAGGCGGCATATAATGGCGTGGTCGTGCCGGTGGTGGCGATGACGCTTTCGACGGCGTTCGAAGCCTATGTCTGGACGCCGCTGGCGGTGGCGGGGGGGCTGCTCGCCATGGTCGGGCTCGTGGTGGCGCTGCGCGGCAGGAGTTGATGCGCTGCGCGGCAGGCGGGTTGGTTCGCTCGCCGCTGGCGGGTCGGGCCTGAAAGGCGCTATAGAGGTTCCGAAGGAGCGGCTCCGGCAATGTCCAGACAATGCAGCGACTGCGGCGTGCGTGACAAGGCGCTGTGCGGCACTCTAAGTGATGCTGAGCTTGTCGGCCTGGCCCGGCTCGGCGTCCAGCGCCGCCTCGGCCGTGGTGACACGCTGGTGCGCGCCGATGATCCGCCGCTCGTCTGCGCCAATGTACTTGCCGGGGTGATGAAGGTGTCGTCGGTCACTTCGGGGGGCAGCGAGGCGATCGTCGGGCTGCTCTATCCCGGCGATTTCGTCGGCCGGCCCTTTGCCGAATCGGATGATCATGATGTCGTGGCGCTCACCGATGTCGAACTGTGCGTCTTTC
>JBMOFG010000103.1:0-6786 GCA_049314415.1 Polymorphobacter sp. | reverse complement strand
GATGAAAGCTGCCATGACCGCCATTCCCTGCCGGGGCTGAAGGGCAAATATGACATCGTCAACATCAAGCTCGACAAGACCGGCGGGCTGACCGAGGCGCTGGCGCTGAAAACGGCGGCGCTTGCACAGGGCTATGGCCTGATGGTCGGCTGCATGGCGGGATCGTCGCTGGGCATGGCCCCAGCGATGGTGCTGGCACAGCGTTGCGCCTTTGCGGATCTTGATGGCCCCTTGCTGCAGGCGGCAGATTGCGCAGACGGGTTCGTCTATGAAAAGGGTGTGGTGCACCGCCCGCACAACCCCGCGCTCTGGGGCTAGCGCGGTGGCCAGTGCCATCTCCGGATGGTGCTTCTCGAGATGGCGCTTGATCAGGCGCAGGTTCTTCGCGTTAGACTGGAAAAGCAGGTCGAAAAGGTCGCTGGCAATCTACATCGCGCCCCTGGCAGTATCCATGCCGATATTGACGAACATCCGCGCCACCGCCCATTTCCACATGCCGAGGTTGCGCGCTGCCCAAACGAGGTACAGCCCCATCGCTCCAGCGATTTGGCTGTCATCCCGGGCCAAGTCCGGGATGACAGGCAGTTTCAGATTTTGCCCTGCATCATCGCTGGCAGCGCGCCTTCGTTAGCGGCACGAAGACTGGCGAGCGTCACCCCTGCTACCGTGTTGCCGCCTGTGGTGCCAAGCCAACGTGCCGCTACGCTGGTCGCGGGTAGCGCTTTGCCCGCTATTGTGACGATATAGCGGCCTTGGCCTTCGCCGAACGCCGCGCCGGCATCGGTCAGCGCATCTGCTACCAGCTTGACACCGATGTTTCCGGCCAACGCCATCTTCGCCAGCGCGACAAGCGTGCCGCCGCCCGATACATCATGCACCGCCGTTACCGTACCGGCGGCGATCAGCGCGGCAACCGCGTCGCCGGCGGCGCGCTCGGCGGCAAGATCGACCAGTGGGGGCGGGCCTTCTTCGCGGCCCTGGCATTCGCGCAGCCAGAGTGACTGGCCGAGATGGTCTTCGCTTTCGCCGATCAGCCAGATGGCCTCGCCTTCGGTCTTGAAGGCCATCGTCATCTGTCGGGTGTAATCGGCGATCATGCCGACCCCGCCGATTGCCGGGGTGGGCAGGATGGCGCTGCCGCCGCCCGTCGCACGACTTTCATTATAAAGGCTGACATTGCCCGAAACAACCGGGTAATCGAGCATCCGGCACGCCTCGGCCATGCCCTCGATGCAGCCGACCAGTTGCCCCATGATGACCGGGTTCTGCGGACTGCCGAAATTGAGGCAGTTTGTGATGGCGAGTGGTTTCGCCCCTACCGAAATCAGGTTGCGCCAGGTCTCGGCGACGGCCTGCTTGCCGCCTTCTACCGGGTCGGCAAAGCAATAGCGCGGGGTACAATCGGTGGTTATTGCGAGGGCCTTTTGCGTGCCATGGACGCGCACCACTGCGGCATCGCCGCCCGGGCGCTGCACCGTGTCGGCGCCGACCATGTGATCATATTGTTCCCAGATCCAGCGCTTCGAGGCGAGGTCGGGGCAGGCCATCAGCGTGAGCAGATCCGCCGCGATACCGGTCGATTCGGGCACATCGGTCAGCGGTGCGCGCTTGGGCGTCGACACATGCGGGCGATCATATTTAGGCGCTTCATCGGCAAGGGGTCCGAGCGGAATGTCGCCGACGATTTCGCCATGGAAGGTCATGGTGAGATTGCCGCCGGGCACGACCTCGCCGATCACGGCGAAATCAAGTTCCCACTTCTTGAAGATCGCTTCGGCAAAGGCTTCGCGCCCCGGCTTCAGCACCATCAGCATGCGTTCCTGCGATTCGGACAGCATCATTTCGTAGGGCAGCATGTGCGTTTCGCGGACCGGCACCTTGTCGAGGTCGAGCCGGATGCCCACCCCGCCCTTCGACGCCATCTCGACGCTCGACGAAGTCAGCCCCGCCGCGCCCATGTCCTGGATTGCGACGATGGCGTCCGACGCCATCAACTCAAGGCAAGCCTCGATCAGCAGTTTTTCGGTGAATGGGTCGCCGACCTGCACCGTCGGGCGCTTTTCATCGCTGTTTTCATCGAATTCGGCGCTAGCCATGGTGGCGCCGTGGATGCCATCGCGGCCGGTCTTGGAGCCGACATAGACTACCGAATTGCCTACCCCGGCGGCGGCCGAATAGAAGATCTTGTCCTGCTTCGCCACGCCGACCGTCATCGCGTTTACGATGATGTTGCCGTTATAGGATTTGTGGAAATTGGTTTCGCCGCCAACCGTGGGTACGCCGACGCAATTGCCATAGCCGCCGATGCCGGCGACGACGCCCTTGACGAGATGGCGCATCTTTGGCGCATCGATCTCCCCAAAGCGCAGCGCGTTCATGTTGGCGACCGGGCGCGCGCCCATGGTGAAGACATCGCGCAGGATACCGCCCACCCCTGTTGCTGCGCCCTGATACGGCTCGATGAAGCTGGGGTGGTTGTGCGATTCCATCTTGAAGATGGCAGCGTCACCATCGCCGATATCGATGACACCGGCATTTTCTCCCGGACCGCAGATCACCCAGGGCGCTTTCGTCGGCAGTTTGGCGAGATGAATACGCGACGATTTGTAGGAGCAATGTTCGGACCACATCACCGAAAAAATGCCGAGTTCCAGCAGGTTGGGTACCCGCCCCAGTGACGCGACAACGCGGTCATATTCATCGGGGGTGAAGCCATGCTCGGCAACGATCTGGGGCGTGATATCAGTCATGCCGAGCCGATAGCCGACAGCGGGGCCGCTGTCATCCGGCAGAAGCGCCGTCTGGTGATTTGTCGGCCCAAGCGCTAGAGTTGCGGTGCAGCAATAAGGAAGCAGAATGCCCCGCAGGCGCAAAGACGGCCGCAAGACCCAGATCGTCGTCGTCGGCGGCGGTGCCGGCGGGCTCGAGCTCGTGGCGAAACTCGGCGGCCATCTGGCGCGCGATGATTTTGACATCATCCTCGTCGATCGCAACGCCACCCATATCTGGAAGCCGCTGCTCCACGAGGTGGCAGCGGGCTCGCTCGATGCCAATCTCGATGAAGTCGGCTATCGCGGCCACGCCTTTCGCTGGGGCTATCGCTATTTCGACGGCGCGCTCGAAAGCATCGACCGCGCGGCGCAGGAGATCGTCGTCGCACCGATCCTCGATGACGATGGCAGCGAAGTCATCGGCCGCCACCGCATCCGCTATGATTTTCTTGTCATGGCGGTCGGATCGGTTTCGAATGATTTTGGCACGCCGGGCGTGAAGCAGCATTGCCTGTCGCTCGATACCCGTGCCGATGCCGATCGCTTCCGCCGTCGCTTGCTCAACCAGTGCCTGCGCGTGTCACGCAGCATGACGCAGAATTCGGGCGCCGATGCCTTTGCCCGGGTTGCCATTGTCGGCGGCGGCGCGACTGGCGTCGAACTCGCGGCCGAACTTTATTCGGCGGCGACGGCGCTGGGCTTCTATGGCCTCGAAGTCTTCGATGAAAAGCGTCTGCAGGTGACGCTGATTGAGGCCGGCCCGCGCATTCTGCCGGCACTGCCCGAAAAGCTTGCCGCTGCGGCGACCGCCGAACTGGAAGCGCTCGGCGTGCGGGTGCTAACCGGCACGCAGGTGACCGCGGCTGCTTCCGATGGCATCAAAACAAAATCGGGCGAGCATATTCCCGCCGACATCATGGTCTGGGCGGCCGGGGTAAAGGGCGCCGATTTCCTGAGGGATATTGGCGGGCTCGAAACGACGCGCAGCAACCAGTTGCTCGTCGGTCCGACGCTGCAAACCACACGCGACCCCTGCATCTTCGCTATCGGGGACTGTGCTTCCTACACGCCAGGGGAGGACGGTAAGCCGATTCCGCCGCGAGCCCAGGCGGCGCACCAGATGGCAGCGACCGCCTATCAGAACCTGCGCGCGCTGATCGACAACAAGCCGCTGCGTGACTTTGTCTACCAGGACAAGGGCTCGCTCGTCAGCCTGGCCCGCTACACCACCGTCGGCAGCCTGATGGGCAACCTCGTCGGCGGCCGCATGGCCATCGAAGGGCGGTTGGCACGGCTGGTCTATACCTCGCTGTACCGCATGCACCTGATCGCCATTCATGGCTGGTTGAAGGGCCTGACGCTGGTGCTTGTCGGCCATGTCAACCAGGTGGTGCGGCCCAAGCTTAAGCTGCACTAAGGCAATTGTCCGTGCTGCGGAGGCGGGTGACGCGCAGCTGGCGGGGGCAGGCGCGAGGCGATAGACTGGTGTGATGTTCGCCTTATGCCTCGCCCGCTGATGCCCAGCCTGTTCGACAAATTGTGGGATCGCCACGCCATCGCCGAAACCCCCGGCGGCGCGACGATCATCGCCATCGACCGGATTTTCCTCCACGAGCGCACCGGAGCCGCGGCGCTCGCCAGCCTTGCCGCCGCCGGCCGCAACGTCGCCGATCCGGCGCGGGCGTTTGCGGCGATGGACCATATCGTCGATACTTTCCCGGGCCGCAGCGATGTGACGACGATGCCCGGCGGCACCGCCTTCATCACCGAAACCCGCGCTGCCTGTGCTGTCGCCGGCATTACCTTGTTCGACATCGGCGACCCCGACCAGGGCATCGTCCATGTCGTGTCGCCCGAACTCGGCATCGTGCTGCCGGGACTGACGTTGGTGGCGCCCGACAGCCACACCTGCACGCAGGGCGCGGTCGGCGCGCTCGCCTGGGGGATCGGATCGACCGAGGCCGAACATGCGCTCGCCACCGGCACGCTGCGCATCAACCGGCCGCGGACGATGCGGGTGCGTTTCGACTGTGTCCTCGCCCCCGGCGTGACGCCCAAGGACATGGCGCTGGCGCTGATCGCAGCGCATGGCGCCGCCGGCGGGCTGGGCTATGCCATCGAATTTGCCGGCCCCGCCGTCACCGCGCTGGCGATGGAAGGCCGCATGACCCTGTGCAACATGGCGACTGAATTCGCGGCCTTTTCGGGTTTCATTGCGCCTGATGCGGTGACGTTCGACTGGATCAAGGGCCGCCGCTATGCCCCCGCGGACGAGCTGTGGGACGCCGCGCTCGCCGACTGGCAGGACCTCAAAAGCGACCCCGACGCGGTGTTCGACCGCGAGATCACCATCGACGCATCGGCCATCGCGCCGATGATCAGCTGGGGTACATCCCCCATGCAGAGCGTCGCGATCACCAGCCGCGTCCCCGCCTTTGCCGGCACCGGCAGCCGCGCCGCGCATGACAAGGCGCTCGCCTATATGGGGCTTTCGGAGGGCCAGCCACTCGCCGGCCTGCCGATCGATGCGGCGTTCATCGGCAGCTGCACCAACAGCCGGTTGTCGGACCTGGAACGCTCTGCGGCCATCGTGCGCGGCCGGCGGGTTGCGCCTGGCGTGCGCGCCATCGTCGTCCCCGGCTCATCGGCAGTGAAGCGCGCCGCCGAAGCCAAGGGCCTCGACCGTGTGTTCACCGACGCCGGCTTCGAATGGCGCGAATCGGGCTGTTCGATGTGCTTCTTTGCCGGTGGCGAAAGTTTCGGTGCCGGGCAGCGGGTGATTTCCAGCACCAACCGCAATTTCGAAAGCCGCCAGGGCCCCGGCACCCGCACCCATATTGCCAGCCCCGAAACCGTTGCCGCCAGCGCCATCGTCGGCCGCATCAGCGCGCCCCTGGTCGACAACGCATGAGTCCGCCCTTCACCACGCTGACCTCGGTCGCCGCGCCGCTCATCGAGGACAATATCGACACCGATATCATCATACCGTCGCGCGAGATGAAATCGACCGGCAAGACCGGCCTCGCCGCCGGGCTGTTCGCCGGGCGGCGCTACCTGGCTGGTCGCACCGAAAACCCCGATTTCGTGCTTAACCAGCCGGCGTATCGCGCCGCCGCCATCCTGCTGGCCGGGGACAATTTCGGCTGCGGGTCAAGCCGCGAACACGCCGTCTGGGCGCTCGCCGAACATGGCATCCGCGCCGTCATCGCGCCGAGTTTCAGCCCGATCTTTGCCGGTAATGCGGTGCGCGGCGGGCTGCTGCCGCTGGTGCTGCCGCGCGCCAGCATCGCGACACTGGCGGGCGAAATCTTCATCGATCTGCCGGCGCAGTCAGTCGCCGCCGGCGATGCGATTCATGCGTTCGCCATCGATCCCGAAGCTAAGGCAATGCTCATCGGCGGGCTCGATGCCATTGATCTGACGCTGCAATTGGCCGGCCGCATTGCCGATTGGCAACAAAGGAACCGCGCTGCCCGGCCATGGGTTTACCTGTAACCCGGTCGCCTTTCCTGCCGCCGGGCCGGAGTCGCCCATGCCCGCCTATCCGCCGCTGACGCCCGCCCGCATCGGCGCCACACCGCAGATCCTGCTGCCGCTGCCTTTCGACCTGTCGGCGTTCGAACCGGTGATCTCGGCCGAATCTTTCAGCCTTCATCACGGCAGACATCACAAGGGCTATATCGACACGCTGCAAAAGCTCGTCAGCGAAAGCAGCATGGCCGATCGCACGCTGGAAGAGATTATTTTTGCCACAGCCGGTAAGGCTGTGCAGGCGCCGATTTTCCAGAATGCCGCGCAAAGCTGGAACCATGCCTTTTACTGGCAGAGCCTGAGCCCCGAGCAGCGCAGCCCGTCGGGCATGTTGGCAACCGTCATCGATCGCGATTTCGGCAGCCTAACCGCCTTAAAGGCCGCGCTTGTCAAGGCAGCCTCAGGTCGCTTCGGCAGTGGCTGGGTCTGGCTAGGCTCAGGACTCATAACCAGAACAGGACGGTTGCGGCGAGAGCGACGGCGG